>CBFGNE010000007.1:0-16646 GCA_965649995.1 uncultured Mucilaginibacter sp. | reverse complement strand
CCATGACCGAAGGCACTATTGAAAAATGGTACTTTAAGGTTGGTGATACCGTAAAGGCAGACGATTCATTAGCTTATGTGGCTACCGATAAGGCTACCATGGAAGTTGTGGGTTACGAAGCCGGTACACTATTATATATAGGTGTAAAAGAAGGCGAAGCTGCCCCTGTTAATGGCATTATAGCCATTGTAGGTAAAGCCGGTACAGATATCACCCCGTTATTAGATGGTGGTGCTGATGCGCCTGCTGTCGAAGCTGCGCCGGCCGCAGAAGAAGCCGCACCTGCTGCAAGTTCTGACGCAACACCAACTGCTACCGCAACCGGTTCTACTGAAGACGATAGCCGCGTAAAAGCATCACCGCTTGCACGTAAAATTGCAAAAGATAAAGGCATTAACCTTAATGATGTAAAAGGCAGCGCAGATGGCGGCCGCATTATTAAGAAAGATATAGAAAGCTTTACACCATCAGCTAAACCTGCTGCACCACGAGCTGCTGAAAGTGCTGCTCCGGCCGCCGCTCCGCAAGCTGCTGCGCCAGCAAAAGCACCGGTTGTATTGCCAACATTTACAGGCGAAGAGAAATTCAGCGAAAGAAACGTTACGCAAATGCGTAAAGCCATCAGCCGCAGGTTATCTGAGAGCTTGTTCACTGCCCCTCACTTCTACGTTACCATGTCGATAGATATGGACCAGGCGATAGCAGCGCGTGCCAAAATGAACGATGTGGCCCCGGTTAAGATTTCTTTTAACGATTTTGTAGTGAAAGCTGTTGCTGTTTCCCTGAAACAACACCCGGCCATCAACTCATCGTTCCTGGGAGATAAGATCCGCACCAACGAGCATGTGCATATTGGCGTAGCCGTAGCGGTAGACGAAGGCCTGCTTGTACCGGTTATAAAATTTGCCGATGGTAAATCGCTTAGCCATATCTCGCAAGAGGTGAAGGAGTTTGCCGGTAAAGCAAAAAGCAAAAAATTACAACCGGCCGAAATGGAAGGATCTACCTTCACCATATCAAACCTTGGTATGTTTGGGGTTGACGAGTTTACCGCTATCATTAACACACCAAACGCATGTATCCTGGCAGTAAGCGGTATACAAGCAGTTCCGGTTGTGAAGAATGGTGCCGTGGTACCGGGCAACGTGATGAAGGTTACCCTTAGTGCCGACCACCGTGTGGTAGATGGCGCCCTGGCAGCCGCATTCCTGCAAACACTAAAATCATTACTGGAAGAACCGGTAAGGATGATGATATAATTTCGCATTTCGATTTCGGATTTAAAATAGCGATGGGTTTCGGCTCATCGCTATTTTTGTTTTAGGTAGTGTTATGTTGATTAGTTGTCCATTGTTGAAAAGATAAATTTATTATTGGTAGTATTTTAAATACCTTGTTATCAATTCTTTGAAATACTTAGTCATTTCGATCACCAGTAACTAAGTGCTGTATGCACTCAAAACGCAGCCTTGCGGCAAGGCTGCGTAAGTTTAATAAAATATCAAACCGGGTCGAAGTTTTTGAAACGCTCATGGTGATCGACATGGTTCATTGCGGCCGGAAAATGTTTTTCCGGAATAAAATCAATAACCATGAAAAAGCGTAAGAAAATGCGCCTGCAAATGGAAAAGTGTTATGCGAAGAGTCGCAAGCACCTTTCAAAAACGGAACGATGGACGCTAAAACTACTTTTATTGAAGTTAAAGTATCCTAAATTGAATTGGTTAAAAATAATTGTAAAGTTTGCACTGAGCATTATTTCTCCAGGTTCCAGGCCCGGTTTATTAATGAACATTTTTTATGAAAGTTATGTCCTCTCCTTTGAATAACATTCGGTCGCTTTTGAGAACTTTAGATACAAGCCCAGAGAAGCTTTATCATAGGCGAACTCAGCCTAAAAAAAAATTTGGACGCGATCAAGTAGATAAAAACGGCTCTACTAGAATGCGCAGTATTCGTATGCCGTCTGAATACTTGAAACTGAAGCAACGGGAACTAATTGTGCCACTTCAATCATTACCAACGCCGCATTGTATGTACGGCGGAGTAAAAGGTAAAAATAATATTGCGAATGCCAAAAGACATGAGAGCGGTAATTTTTTCCTAACAGTAGACCTTAGAAGTTTTTTTGCAAATATTGGACGTAACCGCATTTACAAAACATTGGTTGAAAGAGGATTTACCCATACAGAAGCGTACAAAATTACCAGACTAAGTACCTTGGATGGTGTTTTGCCGCAAGGGGCACCAACTTCCACGGCAATTGCCAATTTAGTGTTTTCTGCCACTGCAAGCTTATTAGACCAGTTTTGTATTCCCTATGGTATAACTTTTACCGTATTTGTCGATGACCTTAATTTTTCATCGAAATCCGATTTTGAAAAACACGTTCCTGAAATTTTAGCTATAATTAAAGACAATCAATTTTTTATAAATCACAGGAAAGTTCATTACAGGCGAGGGTGCTGTGAAATTACAGGATTGATTGTGAAGAATAAGAAATTGCATTTAGAGAAGAAGATGTCGCAAAATTTACACGTTCCGGGGGTTAACGCTTATGCTAAATTAGTTAATACTTATAATAATCTACAGGCAAATTTACGCTAATTGGGCGCTAGTCCGGATTTAGAATAGCGATGGGTTTAGGCTCATCGCTATTTTTGTTTTATACCCGGTGTTTTTTAGTTACGTGGTTGTACGGCCGTACAGTTCGTACAATCTCGTACAGCTCGTACAACCTCCGCTCGGTTTCGTACAACTCCGCACAGTTTCGTACAGTTTCGCACAATCTCGTACAGTTTCGTACAGCAAAAAGGCGGTTTGCGGAAATCTGCGTTTTTCTTTGATTTTTCGGTGTTTTTCTGTGGTTTTCCGAGTAAATCTTACTCGATCCGCGTTGCCGGTAAAAATGGGCATTTTGGGCTTTCGCCTGTCGCCGAAACAAGCTGTTGGAGCTTTGATGATATCGTTGTTGGCCCGGCTGTAATTGTGTTTTTTTATTATCTTGTTCCCATGCTCATTGTTGTTTCCGCATTCTTCATCGCCATCCTTTTTTATGCCATAAAAAAGATGCGCCATAAATACAAGCCAACGCAAGCTGTGCTAACACCGACACAAAAACAAATCCTGGCCAGCAACATCCAATTCTATAATCACCTTAATGATACCGACAAGCTTTACTTCGAAGATAAAATAGAACAGTTTCTGGATGATGTACGCATTGAAGGTGTTGGCCTGGAACTTACCGATACCGACCGCATTATGGTAGCTGCCAGTGCGGTGATACCTATCTTCGGCTTTAAGGACTGGGCCTACCGCAACGTAACCAATGTGCTTTTATACCCCGACACTTTTAACAAAGATTTTGAATTTGAAGGGAACGAGGGCGAAGGGCGCAATATTATGGGCATGGTGGGCAGCGGTTATATGAACGGGCAGATGATCCTATCACGCGCAGCATTGATGAAAGGTTTTTCTAAAAATTCGGGCAAGGAGAATACCGGCATCCACGAGTTTGTACACCTGCTGGATAAGGCCGATGGTGCCACCGATGGCATCCCCGAGGGTTTTCTTGGTAACGAATACATAGAACCATGGGTGAAGATGATGCACCAGGAGATATTTAAAATAAACAAGGGCCGTTCGGATATTAACATCTACGCCACTACCAACGAGGCGGAATTTTTTGCGGTTGTGTCGGAATATTTTTTCTCCAAGCCAGAGCAGTTTGAAACCAGGCACCCGGAGTTGTACGGGATGCTGAGCAAGGTTTTTGCGCAGCAGCCTGCACAAGATAAATAGCTGCAAAAATTTATAGCTTTATAAATCAAAAATTCATAGTCATGAGAAAAGTATTAACGGCAATTTGTATAGCGGCCGCCTTCACAGCTTGTAAGCCAAAGGGAGCCGGTAACAATAATGCTGCAACCGGCGATAATAAACAACTTGCTAAGTTGTTTGATAACTTTTACGAGGGATTTTTAAAGCTTGAACCCGTATTGGCCACCTACATTGGCGATAGCCGGTATAACGATCAGTTCCCTAATACGCTCTCGGCTGAGCATATTAAGCAAGAAAGCGATTTTTTCCAGGCATACCTGGATAGCGTAAGAACGTTCAATCGCGAAGAGCTAAGCGATAACGACAAGCTATCCTACGACATTTTTGTTTACGAGACGCAGATCAATATCGAAGGGGTTAAATACCACCTGGAATACATGCCTTTTAACCAGATGACCGCCGTGCCTTTAACCGTGGGCCAGCTTGGATCGGGCGGGAACGCGCAACCCTTTAAAACTGTTAAAGATTATAACGACTGGCTAAAACGCCTTACCGCCTTTGCGCCCTGGGCAGATACCGCCATTGCCAATTTTAATAAAGGTATTAAAACAGGCGTAGTTTTTCCGCGGGCTTTGGTTGTGAAAATGATACCGCAAATGCAAAGTTTTGTAGTTACCGACCCCACCAAAAGCATTTTTTACGACCCAATAAAAAACATGCCTGCAGATTTTTCTGCCGTGGATAAAAAGGCGTTAACAGCAGCTTATAAAGCAACCATTATGAACACGGCAGTGCCTGCTTATAAACGGCTTGCCGATTACCTGCAAAATACTTATTTGCCAAAATCGCGCAGTACTTCGGGGTTATCATCGGTTACAGATGGGGCGGCCAAATACGCTTATTTGGTAAAGCAGCAAACATCTACCACGCGCACGCCCGAAGAAATTTACCAAACCGGATTAAGCGAGGTGGCGCGTATTATAAAACAAATGGATAGCATTAAAAACCTGGTGGGTTTTAAAGGCGATAGGAAGGCATTTTTTGAGTACATGCGAACCGACCCTAAGTTTATGCCCTATAAAACCCCTGCGGATGTTTTGGCAGCGTTTGAAAATATCCACAAACGGATGGAACCGAACCTGAAGAAAATGTTTAGCCATGTGCCAAAAACACGGTTCATTATTAAACAAACAGAAGCTTTCCGGGCAGAATCTGCCAGTATCGAGTACAACCAGGGTTCGGCGGATGGTACGCGGCCGGGTATTTTTTATGTGCCGATAATAGATGCAACCAAGTTTAACACCACATCGGGCATGGAATCAACCTTTTTGCATGAGGCTATTCCGGGGCATCATTACCAGATATCGTTGGCCCAGGAGAATAGTACTTTACCAAAGTTCCGCCGGTTTTTGGTGAACGAGAATGGTTACGCCGAAGGTTGGGCGTTATACACAGAATCCTTGGGGAAAGAGCTTGGCTTGTATACCGACCCATATCAGCATATGGGTGCTTTGGGCGATGAGATCCATCGCGCTATCCGTTTGGTGGTTGATGTAGGTATCCATACCAAAGGCATGACGCGCGAGCAGGCCATCAAATATTCTATGCATAATGAAGCAATTAGCGAACCTGCCGCCGTTGCGGAAATTGAACGGTATATGGGTATGCCAGCCCAGGCTTTAGGTTACAAAACAGGTGCTTTAAAAATTATGGAATTGCGGATGAAGTACGAGAAACAATTGGGCACTAAATTTAACCTGGCAGAGTTTCATAACCAGGTATTGAAAGATGGGGCCATGCCCTTAAGCGTTTTAGAAACCAAGCTGGAAGCATGGGCAAAGGCGCAGCAATAGTAAATAAGTTTTATGAGCTTCGCCGATAAGGTAATAGCATTTAACCAACAGTTGGAATACACCGGCCCGCCGCTGCCTGCGGGTATCCGTATCATGAACCCTTATAAAGAGGAAGAGCTGGCCATGCGCATTTCCTCAGCATTTTACCGCAAATATTACAGCGATGATAATAAGCGCCACCTTATCCTCGGCATTAACCCCGGCAGGTTTGGCGGAGGCGTAACCGGTGTGCCCTTTACCGACCCGAAGCGGCTAATAAGCGAGTGCCATATCCCTTACGAGGGGAAGATGATGCACGAGCCATCCTCTGTGTTTGTGTACGAGGTGATAAACGCTTACGGCGGGCCGGAGGTATTTTATAAAGACATCTATATCAATTCCCTTTGCCCGCTTGGGTTTACCATTATAGATAACAAAGGCAGGGAGAAGAATTATAATTACTACGATAGCAGGGAGCTTTGCACTACGGTAACGCCTTTCATTATCCAAAACATAAAAAAACAAATTGGGCTGGGTTGCTATACCGATACCTGCTTTTGCTTCGGCACCGGGCAAAACGAAAAATTTGTAAAAAAACTAAACGATGAGTACGGCTTTTTTGAAAGGATAGTTGCGCTGGAGCACCCGCGCTTTATTATGCAATACAAATCAAAAACCAAACAGGCTTATATAGATAAATACCTTGAAGCATTTAGCCAATTGTAATACCTTAAAAGGCATATATGGCACCGTGCAATAAAATAATACCGGGAAAAGCCAATGGGAACGTAAATAAAAAATCGTTTAAGCCCATTAATAGTGCCGTGGAAGCATGGAAACACAATATGCAAGCCAGTGCGATAAATAAAGGTGCCTGGTAGGGTAGCAGGAAGGTTGCCGGCACGGCAAGCATGGTAAATATTGCCGAGTAACACATCGCTTTTTCTATCAGCGGGTGGCTGCTTAAAAAACTCGAAACCTTTGGTACGCCATAAGAATAAGTACTTAGCACACCAGCCAATACATTGCCGCCCCGCCAGTGTGGCGACATTAACTTTACCATGCCCGATGTTGCGTAGGAAATAAGCGCCTGCCCCCCGGTAAAAAATACCGAAATGAGTTGCCCCTGTTGGTTGGGTAATAAAAAGCAAAGGCTGTAGGATAGCAGCGCCAGCATCCGCATCTGATCAGATCCATCTTTACCGGCCTGCCTTTTACGGTACGAGTATAAGGTAACCGCTGTTAAGGCTGTAAATAGCATTTTAAAGTAAATATCGGCACCGTTAAAAAAAGCAATAAACGTTAGCACCGCCAAGCCCGCCTGGGCGGCGTGTATGGTTTGCCATGTCCTCTGTTTGTTTTTTATGCTGGTAGCCGGCAATACAAAATTGAGGTATAGTTTAGGGATGCTCAATAGTTCGGCAGCTGAGATAAATGCCGATACTAAAATAATAGCGACGCTTATTTGATAGGCGACAGGTGTGGTAAGCTGGTTCATGGTTAAATAATTTGATAGTATGATGCAAATACAACGTTCTTTATTTTGACGATGCCTGCCCCTTCCGAGCATATGATGGCAAAGCGGATCTTTTGCGGCTCGCTACTGTTTTTTTTAAGGCAGGCTGATATAGTGAGGAGGATGTTTAGGTAATGGGCCGAAACCTGTATAAAGTTTTTGTTTTCGAGCGCATTAAACTCGCCCACCAAAAAATTGCAGGTATCTATCATACCCTTATTGTAATATTTAAAGGGGTTCCAGCACAGGCGCATTATGCGGAAAGGTTTATACATGGGCATCTCCGTCCATTCGCCATCGGTTTCGGCAATGGTTTTGTACACCACTCTAAAATCGTTCATGAGCGGTTTGGGCGCAAAAAACGAATAGTTGGGCAGGATGCCCAGTTTATCAAACCGGCTTAATCTTCGTTGCAGGCTCTTTACCTGGAAGAAAACACTTGCTATAGTAAATATAGCAAGTGTTGTAATTACTAAATATTGCATAAGCTTATTTAGAATATTGGTTCCTTATCTTGATAAGATTATCTAATGATAAGTGCGACTGCAGGCCGTTTTTGTTAAGTTCGCCTACTAATGAGGCCACATCTTCGGTGGTAGAAGTTGCTGCAAGTGCTGCGGCTGCTACTTCGGCAACTACCGGCGCGGCCTCAACTACGGCTTCGGCAACGGCAGGGGCGGCATCTACTACAGCAGTGGTAGCGGCGGTAGCGGCATTGGCAACTGCGTTAGCAGCGGTTGCGGCAGTAGCTGCAACAACAGAAGCCACTGCCGATACTGCGGTGGCAGCCGATTCTACAGCATCGGTAATAGAATCCCAGAACCCGCCTAATTGGGTTTCTCCTTTTTCCTGCATGTGTGCGATCATCAAATCAATAGCGGCAAGCTGCGCTGCTGATAGGTTTTGGTTTTGTGACATTTTGATAAATGATTTATAAAAAGGTTCGACTACTCTGTATGCTTTTCGTCTGCCGCATTGCTTACTCTGTTGTTTGGTGTCGGTTTTCAGCACACCCGACCATTAAAAATTATTTGGCAAACTGGTTCCTTATCCTGATGAGGTTTTCTAACGTGAGCTGCGGTTGCAGGCCACTTTCGTTCAGTTTGCCTACTAAAGCGCTTACATCTTTGGTTGTTGGTGTAGCCGGGCCTACCGAATCGGCTGCGTTAATTACTGAGGCAACGGGGTGCGCATCGCCTAAATCGCCCATTCCGGTAAGTGGGCCTACCCAGGCCTGTGTTCCGGCTTGTTCGGCTGAATTGACGATGGCGTCCCAAAAGTTTCCTAATTGGGTTTGCCCGTTCTCCTGCATGTGGGCTATCATCAGGTCGAGCGCGGCAAGCTGTGCTGCCGATAGGTTTTGGTTTTGTTGTGACATAGGTAGATAATGGTAATAATTCTGGCTACTCTGTATGCTTTTCGCCTGCCGCATTGCGTACTTTTTTAGCTTATTGTCGGTTTTCCGCATAGCCGACCTTTTAATCGATGCGATTAATCAATAGTTATATATTTCGTTATGATTTTGCTCGTTTAAACTGGTGTGTAAATTTGAGTAAGCGCTGGCGAGTGCGTATCAATGTATCTGCCTTATTTTTAAGGGTTTAATTATTGTTATAAATTGCTTATAATCACCCTTGTATGTAGGGTGTTTACACCCTGTGGTTGTACGCTTGCCGAAAAAAATGGAAATAAAATAAGCGATAGCTATTAACTATCGCTTAAATAAAATTGACTGAGTTGTTGGGCTATTTATGCGGTTATTCCTGCACCATGGCGGTTTTAGCCAGCAGCCGTGCACTTTCCGCCAGGCGGATAAATTCCGCACGGTAACCTTCGGCATCTTCGCCACGGGCAGCTTTGGCAATGCTGATGGCCTGGGCAAATGTTGAGCCTTGTTTAAAATGCGAATCGCGCAGCACCATCCCGGTTTCGGCAACGGCAGCAGCAAACCTAAAATCGGATGAAGTTTTTTCAAAATCTATCGGCGCATCTTTCACTATTGCCTGGCTTAGCTTGCTCTTATTGGATGTTGGCTCTTTGTACCGGAATTTAATGGTCAGCATCTCGTTGCTTGTGGCCATAAGCGGCGCTGGGGCTTTTGGTTTCTGGTATTTCAGCGGATCTACCGAACCACTAAAATCATCCTTTACGCCTACCGGAATAATTTCGTAAAAAGCGGTTACGTTATGCCCCGAACCCATATCGCCGGCATCTTTTTTATCATTATTAAAATCCTCTTTAGCTAAAACCCGGTTCTCATAACCCAGCAAACGGTAGGCTTGCACTTTGCCAGGGTTAAATTCTACCTGTAGCTTTACATCTTTGGCAACGGTAAATAATGTGCCCCCAAACTCGCTGATGAGAGTTTTGCGGGCTTCGGTTATGTTATCAATGTAAGCATAGTTGCCGTTGCCTTTGTCGGCAAGGGTTTCCATTTTGCTGTCTTTATAGTTGCCCATCCCATAACCTAATGCCGAAAGGAAAATGCCGCTTTCGCGTTCCCTTTCTATCAGCTTTTCCATGTCATCGTCGCTGGATGCGCCAACGTTAAAATCGCCGTCGGTAGCCAGTATAATACGGTTATTCCCTTTTTTCATCAGGCTTTCCGCCGCTATTTTATAGGCAAGCTTTATGCCCGCCCCACCTGCTGTTGAGCCGCCTGAAGATAAATTATCAATGGCATTATAAATAGTTGTTTTATTATCTCCCGGGGTTGATGGCAGCACCAGCCCCGCATTACCGGCATAAACCACTATCGCCAGCTTGTCCTGCGGCCGCAATTGGTCTGCCAGCATTTTTAGGGACGATTTTACCAACGGTAACTTATTGGGTGCATTCATCGAGCCCGATACATCTATCAAAAACACCAGGTTTGATAGCGGCAGGTTATCTGTAGGGATGGTTTTCGCTTTCAGCGCGATGCGCAGCAGGCGGTGTTTGGCATTCCACGGCGCGTTAGATAGTTCTGTATGGATAGCAACGGGCTCGTTATTTGTTGGGCCTGCCAGATTGTATTTAAAATAATTGATCATCTCCTCAATGCGCACGGCATCGGGCGGAGGCAGCTCACCATTATTAATAAACCTGCGGAAGTTGCTGTAAGAGGCAGCATCCACATCAACAGAAAAAGTAGAGAGCGGGTTGCTTTTAGCTTTAAGGAAGCTGTTTTCTACTACCGCTTTATAGCTTTCATTATCAACGTCATCGTAAACGCTGCGGTTGCCTCTCAGGGTTATTTTCAGGTTTGGGTCGATGTTGTTATTGGTATTTTGCACGGCCAGCCCGGCGGCTTTGCCAGATAAGCCAAAGGCGATGGGTGGAGGGCTGCTTTTGTACTCCTTGCCGCTGATTGTCGTAGTTGAATAGCCGAGCGCTTTTGAGGCGTGTTTTACCCCCAGTGCACCTGTAACAACCACTTCTCCCATTTGTGAAAAAGATGATTCCAGCGATATGTTAAGGGTATCGCTCGTTCCGATAGGGACTTCCTTGGTGGTATACCCCAAAAAGCTCACTACCAAAGTCTTGGCTGATACGGGTATTGTTAAAAAAAATGTGCCCGATGACGTAGTTTGCACACCAATGCTGGTGCCTTTTACCGCTACGTTTGCACCGGGGATGGGTAGTTTATCTTCGGTAGCAATTACGGTACCTTTAATGGTACGGGTGGTGCTTTGCCCGAACCCGCTGAGGGCTGTGGCCAATACTAAGAGGATTAATACAATATTTTTCATGATCGCTAAATTTTATAGGTAGGATGCTGCCGAAAGCAAATTTCCATAAGCCATAAAAAAAAGTTTATTTTGTGGCTTTAATGAACTTCTTCAGAAAACCAGTTAGGCCCGATGATACCGCAGATGAAGAGCTGGTTAACAGCTATCGCCTAAACGCCGATATAAGCGTATTGGGGAAGCTGTACGAAAGGCACATGCCCCTGGTTTTTGGTGTTTGCCTGAAGTATTTAAAAGACGAAGAACTTGCGCGGGATGCGGTGATGGGGATATTTGAAGAGTTGGTGATAAAGGTCAAACAGCACGATATAAAACAGTTTAGGAGCTGGCTGTATGTGCTTAGCCGCAACCATTGTTTGATGCAATTGCGGGCAGAAAAGAAAATGCCTACAGTTGGAATGGATGAGTTTATGGAATTTACCCCGGTTTTGCATCCTGATGATAATGATACGGATAAGGAACTGGCATTGCAGGCTTTAGAGCGTTGCATGGATAAATTGATGCCCGCGCAAAAACAAAGCGTGCGTTTGTTTTATTTAGATGAGAAGTGCTATAAAGAAATTGCAGAGCAAACCGGTTACACCTTAAACGAAGTAAAAAGTTATATACAAAACGGCAAACGCAACTTAAAGCTTTGCCTGGAGAAACATAGTGGATAAGCATAGGCCCGATATATTGCAGATACAGAAGTACCTTAACGGGGAGCTTGATGCCAAAGCTATGCACCGGCTGGAACGGGAGGCCCAGCACGACCCACTTTTAATGGATGCGCTGGAAGGCTACCAAACGGCAACCAATAACCAGCAGGCCAACCTGGATATACTGGCAAAGCAATTAAACAATCGGGTTGAAAAAAAAGAGCGCCGCATTATCCCGTGGACGGTTATCTCCATAGCAGCAGGCGTTGTTGGTTTTATGATAGTAGTTGGGCCGCTATATAAAAGCACCGATACGGTAAACCCTCCGCAAACGGCACAGGTAAAAGAGCCTTTGAAAAGCAACACCGATACAGTTGCTATCCCCATAATTACCGGGCCTACACAAAACGATGTTGCTGCCCTGCAGCCCCGGAAAACCCGAACGGTACCGCCGGTTGTTGCGGATAAACGCAGGCCTGCAGTGCTCAATAGCGATGTTGAATTAGTGCAAAGCGAACCGCCGGCAGTAGCAGAAATTGCAAGTAGTCCGGCTGTTGGTGTTGCAAGCGATAGTGCCCCATTAGATGAGATGGTAATAGGCGCAATGATGAAAAAGAAGGATAGCGCTGAAATGCCGCTTACGGTTGCTATTGCAAAGAAAAGTGCATCGCAGCCGCTTATTAGTAAGGCCGAGGGGGTGCAGATCATCAAAGACAAAAGAACGGACGCTAACCAATACGAACTTAACAAATTAGGCCTGCCACCAGGCTATTTAGCCGGTACTGCCAATACTGCCAACAATATAATTTTGCCTGATAAGGCAGCAACCACGGTTGCAAAGCCAACAGGAACCGTAATTGACAGTAAAGGGAAATTTGCAGCGCCGGCTGTAAACCCAACTACTGCCGCCGATGACGCAATAGCGGGCCTGGAAACACCGAAGTTGAATACCAGCATAGGCAACATCACCAATAGCGCCACACTAAATACAAATACCGCATCGTATAAAGCACCCGCGAATACTGTAGGCTTAAATTCAAACACAGCTTCGGTATACGGAAACCTAAATTCTACTGTTAACACAGCCGACTTAAGCCTGGCGCATCCCCAAAAAGGCTGGATATTATACCAATTATACCTCGCTCAAAAAGGCTATTTACCAGCCGGCGAAAAACCGGGTGTAGTGGAACTTAAAGTTACCATTAGCCCAACCGGTGCCCTCAGCAATATTACGGTTATTAAAAGCTTAAGTCCCGCAACGGACAAAAAGGCAATAAGCCTGGTTGCCCAGGGCCCTAAATGGGTAGGGAACGCCAACGGTAAGCCGGAGGAAAAAACGCTGGTGCTGGAGTTTGTTATTAAGAAATAGGGGGATTTCGGATTTCGGAGGTCCGATTTCGGTTCTTACTATTCAGGGATAACAGCTGTTGCATCCATTTCTAATAGAAAATCCGGCTGAGCCAACGCGGCTACAAACACACCAGTAATAATTGGCGGATGGGGCATTGTTTTTAGGTCTTCCTGAAGGGCCTGAAAAGCTACCCGTGCATCCTGCCCTTCAACAATATAGACATTCCATTTTATCACATTGCTAAGTGATGCACCGCCTGCTGCCAGCGCAATCTTCAAGTTATTCAGTGCCTGTGCTGCCTGGGCTTTCAGGTCACCTTTTCCAACGACCTTCCCTTCCTTGTCGGTTGCGTTTTGTCCTCCAACGTAAATGGTTGTTACAGGGCCTTTTGTGATTACCAGTTGAGAATAGGCTGGGTTTTTGAATAACCCTTCCGGACTAAGATAGGTCACTTCACCCTTTGTTTGTTTTTCCATATCACCTTCGTTTTTTTTATCATTGTTACAACTCGCCGTTAAAAGAAACAGCAGAGATACAAATGGTATGACGATGTTTTTTTTCATAAAATGTATGTAAAAAAGGTGCAATAAGTATGCCACCGCGATTGTATGAGTTTCAATTTCACGCTGTTGTATATCGTAAATGTGCAATTATTAGCAAGAAATCAGGGCGGTGTGATCCTTGCCACACGATATTTTAGCAAAATAGGGCCATGAAGGATCAACCTATCAATTACTATTGTAGTTTCCAGTCCCAGCTGGATTCTCTATCGAGAGACCCTACGGGGACAAAGAAATAGCAGGATTTCGGAGATTCGATTTCGGAATTATCGGATAAAAGGACGGTGGTTTTGTCCAAAGAACGGAATCATCATCCGCAGGGTCCTTTTTCAAAGAGACCCTGCGGAGACATAAATCTCCCAACGTTAAAAAGCGGCGCATGCGCCGCTTTTTAACGTTTCTCTACCGCGTCATTGCGAGTATCCACCAGGGGGAACCCTGAAAAAAATGGTTATGACGTGTGAAAATAAGAGTGTTAACTGTCAATGACTTACTGTCATGTCATTCCGAGGGAAGCGCAGCGACGAGGAATCTTGTTAGTAATGCAAAGCAGGCATGCAAAGTGGTGAGCTTTGCATCAACAACAAGATTCCTCCCTCGTTCCTCGGTTCGGAATGACAATATTATCAATAACTTATGACCACGTCATTATAAGGTACGAAGCAATCCTCGGCAAGCAGGTCGGGCATGCAAAGCGGCTCTGTAAGTTGAGCATTGCTGTGCTCAGTGCTATGTAAGGGTTACCCCAATAGTTAGAAGTAGTGATTTACCTCTTATTCTTATCGTAATAACCAAACACTTTTTGCAGCAATGGGGTGGTACGTGCCGATAGGTTTTGGCGGATGTTAAGCTCTTCTTTAGCTATTTCTACAAACAGGCCATCTATCGCCTTTTGCATCACATAGTCGGATATATCGGGGTTTATTTTGCTTACAAAGGGTACTTTGTTGTAAGCGGCGGCAGCATCGCCATAATATTTGGTTGCCCCAACCTTGTTCAAGCTGGTTTGTATCACCGGTTTAAAACTTGCGGTTAATTGCAAGGTGGTGGTGCGTTTAAAATATTCGGTTGCAGCATCCTGCCTGCCTAAAAGGATGTTGGTGACATCCTGTATGGTCATTTGCTTAATAGCATTAACAAATATGGGCCTGGCACCTTTGGCAGCATCCTCGGCAGCGCGGTTAAGCGATAGTATTACATTATCTGCAAGTTTGCCTAAGCCAATACTGCGCAGGGTTTTCTCTGCCTTCTGCGCTTCGGGCGGGAAAAGTATTTTTATGGCTGCATTAGCAAAAAAACCGTCAACGGCTGATAGCTGGTCGGAGCTTTTGCCCGTACCAATTTCAAGCGCCTGCTTTAGTCCGTTGCCTATCTCCAGGCTTGTGGGGTTGCCATATTGCTGTACAGTGCTTTGTGCCACCTGGCTAAGCGTATCGCAACCGGAAAATAAAATAAAAAGGATCGGAATAAACAGTATAAATTTTTTCATGATACAGTAATAGCAAAACTGCTGCCAATAAAAGCAATATTATGATATTGCCCTTACTAAAGCAAACACAAGCCCGGCCAATAGCGCCGAAATTGGTATTGTTATTACCCAGGCCCATACCAGGTTAATGGTTACACCCCACCTTACGGCGGATACGCGTTTGGTAAGCCCAACGCCGATGATAGAGCCTGTTATAGTATGCGTTGTAGAAACGGGTATGCCAAAATTTTCGGTAATAAACAGGGTAACAGCACCGGCGCTTTCTGCGGCAACGCCTTCAAGCGGCGTAACCTTGGTTATTTTGGTACCCATGGTTTTTACAATTTTCCAGCCACCGCTCATGGTGCCCAGGGCTATAGCGCTGTAGCAGCAAATAGGTACCCAGTTTGGCATAGGCGAGCCTGTTTGTGCCACGCCCGATGACACGAGCGCCACGTAAATAATACCCATTACTTTTTGCGCATCGTTACCGCCATGCGCAAAGCTAAGCGCTGCCGAAGATATCAGTTGGCCGGTTTTAAACCATTTTTCGGCCCTTGCAGGCCTTGCCCTTCGGCAAAGGTTAAGGATAAGAATGGTTATTACGTAAGCCATTATTAAACCTATAAACGGAGCTAAAAATATATAAGCAATAGTAGTTAACACTACTTTGGTGTTTACCGCCAGGAAAGCATTAGTGCCCATAAACATTGCGTTGGTCATCCCGGCACCGGCGAAACCGCCAATAAGCGTGTGCGATGAACTGGAAGGGATACCAAACCACCAGGTGATGAGGTTCCAGGTGATGGCAGCGCAAAGCCCTGCAAAAACCACCTGCATGGTAATAAACTCTTTAAGTACGGTTTTGCCAACCGTGTTGGCAACCTCAAAGTTGCCGCCGTGAAAGCCCCAATACCTTACGGCTACATAAGCCAAAAAGTTAAAAAAAGCAGCCCAAAGCACCGCCTGGAAAGGCGTTAACACTTTGGTAGATACGATTGTTGCTATAGAGTTTGCGGCATCGTGGAAGCCGTTGATGAAATCGAAGATTATTGCAAGGCAAACTACAACAACTAATAAAGTGGTAACCATTTAATGGGTTTTTGTTTTTTGTTAGGCGTTTTTAACTAAAATCGATTCCATCACATTGGCGGCATCTTCGCACATATCGGTAGCAGTTTCTAATGCAGCTAATATCTCTTTGTACTTTATAAGGCGTATTGCATCTGTTTCGTATAAAAACAAATCGGCAACGGCACGGTCGAAAACGTAATCGGCCTGGTTTTCCACACTGTTTATGCGGATGCACGAATCTGCAATGGCGCGCACATTACGCAGGTCTTTTAACTCGCGCACGGCTTTTTCCAAATCGCCCGAAGCTTGCAGTATAAGGTCTGATAGCTTGCGGATGTGTTCGTTAAAATCGTCTATTTTATAAAGCGCCATGCGGTTTGCAGCGCCATGTATATAATCGGCAACGTCGTCAATTGCGGTAGCTAATGCGTGTATGTCTTCACGGTCGAAAGGGGTGATAAAGTTTTTGCCAAGTTCCAGGTATATCTGGTGGGTAAGCTCATCACCTTTGTTTTCCAGTTTATCAATCTGCCTGAACAGCTCTTCGCGGGTAGCGTTATTGGTGCTGTTAACGGCTTCTACTAAAATGGTGGCCATATTAACCACATTGCTGGCAGCCTGCTCAAATAGCGGGAAGAATGTTTTTTTGTCTTTAGGGACGAAGTACTGGAAGATACTGTTAAGTGACATTTTTTAAAT
>CBFGNE010000006.1:0-17739 GCA_965649995.1 uncultured Mucilaginibacter sp. | reverse complement strand
AAATTGGTAAACGAGGTATTGAAAGTTTGCGAAGTATAAGGCTTGGTAAGGTTGCTATCGTAAAAGATATTGAGGTTAAATCGCTGGTTTATAACATAATCGATAGACGGCCTCATGGTGATATTCTTCGCCCCCGATGACACTTCCGCAGACTCGATATCGGCACGGTATATCAGGGTTTTGTTATCGCGTATAGCAACATCCAGCTTAAAGTTGATGTCGTTATTTGCCCGGCCGCCAAACCAGCCAAAAGGCATCCTAAAGTTTTTTGGGCGGTAGCCAAAGCCAAATACCACAATATTTTCGTTTTGCTGGGCCAACTGGCTATTGAGTAAACTTAGGGCAAGCGAGCGTGTTTTACGGAACTCGAGGTTAGCCGTCATGCTGTTTTTAAAACGGACATCCATCCCCAATAACGGCACAAACTGCTCAAATATACTTACTTGCGTCATTTGGTAAAAGGGCAGGAAATCGGTATTGGCATCGCGCGAGCTAACGGCGCCGTTAGCTGCCTGGTACTGCAGCAAAGTAGTATAACCGTTCACGTTGTACGATGAACGGTAGCCATGCCGGATATCGAATGAGTCGAACACCTCTGTAAAAAAGGCTATTTTCCCTAAGCCGTTATAGGTTATCTGCCAGTTTGGTATCGGCGTGGATGGGAACTGGCTTAGCGATACGCTCCCCGCATCCTTACCCATATACGCCGCCAGGAAGGCCGGTACCAATACGTTCTGCGCATTTGGCCCGTATCCGTCTGCAAAGCCGGTTGTACTCGTACCCGAGTTAGGGTTTGTTGCACCCAACCGTTTGGAGATCACCGCACGGTTATCCAAAAACTCCTGGAAGGTACCTGATGTGTTGTTTATACCCGTTGATTTGGAAAACGCTGTGGCGAACGACAGGATAGAAATACTATACGTACCTGATGTTGTGGGGCTAAGGTTCTCAATAGAATTTGTAGTGTCCAGGTATTTAAAGTTGGTTTGATAGTTACGATCCTGCGTTTTAAAAGCGATCAGTTCGATACGCAGGTCTTTAAACGGTTCGATGATACTACGCAGGCGCAGGTCGGAATTAAAGGTACGCACGTAAGGTTGGTTTTGCAGGGTGTCGGTTGTTATCCAACCATTTGCTACGGCTTTATTACGTAGGTCCGCCTGGCTGCCCAATAAGAAGCCTATACCCGGCGAATCGTAAGTAAAATCCTGCCCAAAGAAATTCGATTGCGGTAAATAACCCGGCAAAAAGGTGCCCTCGGTACGGGTATAGGTACCGCTTACATTTTTTATCCCGGTTAATATCCCCAGGAAGAAACTGCCCACGCCGCCTTTATCATTGCTGCCTTTGCGCAAGGCTTTAAATTTATTATAAAAGGTAGTAAAGTTTAAAGTTGGGTTCAGTTGAACGGTACGCGAGTTTTGTATGCTATTACCGATGTTATAATCGGGGTTGTTTATGGCGAACTCCGGTTGGGTTTGCCAGTTAAAGTGGGTGCTATACCGCGCTACCAAAGCCGTCCAGTCCAGCCCCGGGATTTTGTTTATAGGGGTGGTGTAGTTAAAGTTGATGGTGTGGTTGTAGTTGGTGGTACGCCCCAGTTTTTTCAGGTTCTCCCAAAGGGTATCGCGCTTAAGCCCGTTAATACGGCCCGCAGGTTCATCCACTACGGATAGGTTAGTTGCATCAATATCCATCTGTAACGATTTGCTCAAATTCCATCCGATACCGTAAACGCGGGTAATGTTGAAGTTTTTGTTGAAGCTGGTTGGTATCGGGATAAAGTTATTAGGGTCGTTGTTCCGTAGCGTGTTCTCCGAATAATATCGGTCGAAATTAATGCTAAAGTTCAGCCTCGATGGCAATATGCTGAAGTTGAAATCCCTTGCCAAAGCCAGTAGGTTGCTTTTAATGACCTTCTCGAAAGGCGAATAATACTTGGGCTGGTTGCTGTAGTTGTAAGCAAGGCTAACACGGTAAGTACGGGCAAGGTCGCTCTGCACTATGAAATCGTGGTGGGTATATTCGGTATAGGCATAAGTAGCATTAAAATTCTCGATA
The DNA here is from genome assembly GCA_965649995.1 of uncultured Mucilaginibacter sp. Taxonomy (GTDB): domain Bacteria; phylum Bacteroidota; class Bacteroidia; order Sphingobacteriales; family Sphingobacteriaceae; genus Mucilaginibacter. Next base: position 15,678 of record CBFGNE010000006.1, on the reverse strand, counting down.
TCCCAAACACGTACCGGGGCGCTGGCATCTGTACGCTCTTTATGCACATTGGTAAAGTTGATACTCTTCCGCATGGTATAATCGATGGATACATCTCGGATAGAATCCCTGGCCTGCGAGTTTGGCGCTGCTGCAAGCACCTTTTTCAACTCCACATCCGGCGATTGCGGGTCGTACTGCGGGGTAGCAACCTGGTTGCTTACGTTAATATAGGCAGGTATCTTAATACCGCTCTTCGCCGGGAAGAATTTACCCAGCTCCACACTGCCGGATATATCGTACAATTGGTTGTCGCTCCGGCTCCTATCGCTCACACGCGAATCCAGCGAGCCGAATCCCACGGTACTTTTACTGCCTGATACGGTGATGTTGGCAAAATCTGCTAATGCAAAATCTGCCCTCGCCGTTGCCGCCCAGCCGCCGCGCTGGTCAAAATCGGTCAGGCGAAGCTCGTCAAACCAAACGGTACCTGTTTTGTCCAGCCCGTCATCAGCCCCGGCGTTGCCGCCTTTGTAAGGGTTGCGCACACCCACCATAATGGTGCGCAGGCGGCTTAGGTCGGGCTGACCTTTTATGGTTACTTTGTTATGCCCGTCGGTATAAACAAATGGCGTTGTAAAAGGCCATGGCAAACCGTTTAGCTTAGCGTTGTTACGGGCAAGCTTGGCGCTGGTAAGCAAATCAAGCTGCAAGTTCAGTTCGTTGCCGGCCGGCCAAATAGCGCCGGGGTCGCGGGTGCCGGGCTGGGTAATAGCCAACGGCACTTCGTATTCATAATAGTTATCCTGGTAATCAACACCCAACCTAACAAATGCATTCACATCATTATCCTTCAATTGGTCGCCCTCGGCATGGATAAACATCTGGATCTTTTTGTACGAACGCAGGTCGTTAAAAAACGTACGGAATGCAGCCCTGGAGTAACCATCGCGCAGGTCGGTAACTTTTAGCGATAGCGATTGCTCGTTCAGCTTGGTATCGGTTTGCAGGTTGTTGTAATTACGCTGGCGGTTAATACCCGGCGGCACCACGTAAGGGATAGGGGTGCGGTTACCGTTTTCCTCTATGTTTACCGCCTGTACATCCAGCACCGAGTTATCGTTTGTTGGGTTTTGAATGGCCGGGTCGGCAATGATGTTTAGCGGGTTGTTTTCCGCGTTAAAGCTACGCCATTCGCCGCGCACCAGCTGCAGGGTAGCAAAACGCAGTACCGATGTATCGGCAAAGTTGGTCATGAACATCCTCATAAAGCGGATGGCCTTAAAATCCTGTATGTTGCCCACTTTGCTTTGGTAATCTGTTATGGGTATCCTAAACTGGTACCAGGTTACCGCCTCGGTTTGCCCGTTTGCCAGTTTTACATTGGAGGTTACTTTATCGCTGATATAATTTTGGCCAACCAACATATCCTGCGGGCGGATGGATACCCTGTACTGGAAGTACTCATCCGTTTGGCTCATGTTATTATCCTTGTTGATGTCCTCGCCATCGGGCAGGGAGGTTGATGCCGATGTTTGCAGACCAAGCTCGGCTTGCGATTGCTCTGCGGTTTTAGAGTTACCCTCCGCACCGTTATAGCGGCTGTAGCGTTCCAGGATACCGGCGCGCGCCTGGTCAAGCTCGGGACCCTGATAGTAACGGTAATCATCTGACGATGGATCGGCCGTAATAACAGCTGCTGCCTGGGGACTCAATACGGCCTTTGCCTGGTTCACTACATTTGCAAATTTCGCCTGCTCGTCGGTATCGTTTAATCCATCCAAACCAATATCCTGTAACCGGCGCGAATCCGGGTTGTTATCAAATGCATTAATAACCGGCTGCAATTTTGATACCCGGCCCCAGTTGGTGTCGTCGGTTTTGTCGGTGGCGCCATCAACGGGCAGGCTGTTCTCCAAACTCTTGCGTCCATCTTTCAGCACGTCTTCTGATATACTGCCGAGGTTAAAATACAAGTCGCCGCCTTGCGAAGCGGGTTTGTAGATGAAGGGGTCTAATACCCAAAACTCGATGTAGCCAACATTCAACGATTCAAAATCATTCGTTTCCAGTTTGCGGAAGATGCCGCCCCAGCGGTTTTTAGGGGCCAATAAACTACCATCGCTGTTAATACCGGTAGTGGTATAATTGTAAGGTCCGCGCACGGTTGGGTAAAAGGCAAGGTTTAAGGTAGCTAAAGTAAGCGGCTGCCCGGTTACCGATTGCTTGTAAGGGAACACCTCCTGCTCTATCACCTGCCTTACGTAGTGGTTTGATAGGTCGGTGCGGTTTACCGGGATATTCCCTGCGCTGGTATAAAATATAGGGTCGATATTATAAAAGGCCAGGCGGGCGCGGTTATAGCCGTAACTTAAATCGTCAAACAACTGCGATTCGGGGAACATCTGCGGCGTACCGGCAATTTGCCAGCTTACGGCGCTTTTTATATCGATAACCGAGCGGCTATTCTCAAAGTCGTCGAGGTAGGATGTACCGTTCTTCGAGCCGGCAAAATTCAATGCACCCGGGCTACCCGGCATCAGTTTGGCAAACTCGCCGCTTAGGTTGATGGTAGACGGCGCTTTGGTGTTTATCAAAGGTATTTTATCCACCAGCCTGGTCAATAACCTCGAGGTGGTGCTGTAATTGGCATCGAAACCGAAAATACTGTTGGAGATTGATTCTTCGCCAACAAGTTCGTTCTGCGTAATGGGTTGCTCGGTAAGGTGCATAAAGGTTGCACCTAAAGCCAATTTATTGCTTGCCCGGTAATCGAGCCTGGTACCCCAAAGGGATTTCTGCTGAACGCCAAACAGTTCGTTGTTTTCTATTTTGATGTTGATGGGCTGCCCCGATGAAAGCAAAGCCTGGTTAAGTATACGGATACGGCCCGAGCTGTAATCAACCGTGTAGTCCGAACCTTCATTCAACTTTAAATTACCGGCGGTAACCACTACCGAACCTTGCGGGATATTCACGGCGTTTAGCTGGTATTCCGAACCCTGGGTAGAGGTATAAGTTCCTTTGATAAGGTACCTGTTCAGTTTGGGGAAAAATTGCTGCGCGATAGTTTTGGTAGAATCGTACAAGGGCTGATATACATACCGCGCCGCCAAATCTACTTCGCCGGCGGTGAACTGTTTAGCGAGGTCCGAGCCAAAGGGCTCCAGCACCGGGAACATGATGCGCCCGTTTTGCGAATCGATGGTTATCCCTTCTAAAAAGTCGAAGAAACCATCGGGGCGCTTATCGCTTTGCTGGTCGAGGTTATCCACGCCGGTTAATTGCAGCCAGCGCTTGCTTTTGGTATTGGCACCCTCATCCATTATCGTTTTTTCGATCCCCGATTTATCATCCAACCGGCTTATATTCAATTTAAAATCGCTTGGGCTAATACCGTATGCACCTAATGAGTAGATGTTTTTCATCATCAAATCCCAGGTAGGCAGGTTAGTTTTCAGCAATTCGTTCTTCAGCAATTTTACAAACAAAACCTTTGGCGTAGCCGGGTCAACAGCCACATCACTGCTAAACTCCCCCACCTGGTATTGCTGCCCGTTGTAAGAGTATTGGTAAGCCACCGCCAAAACCTCATCGTTATTTAAAGGGTAGTTTAAGGAGATGTAACCCAACTGCGCGTGCAACGTGTATTCCTTTTCGGTAAGCTTGCGTGCGTAGGTTAGTTTGGAGTAGTTATCTGTGGCCCCCGTTGCGCGGAAATAATTGGCAACATCGTTAGAGTTGGTTATACGCGCTGTTGTCGGCAGGTTTTGCAGCAGGTTGTTTGATTGTTGTGTAAAGCCCGGCCCCTGGAAACCCGCAGGCAACCCGCTAAAGCCAGGGCCGCCCTGCACCAATGCGGTATTGTAGGGCCTGTTCTCGCCAAGATCTAAAAATCCTAATATATCGCGGCTATCGGTAGTAACATTGGTACGGTTGGTTGTCCAAACTTCAATTTTGGTTATATTGATATTAGAGCTGATGATAGGGATATTGGCCAGTGCCCTGTTATAGTTGTTCCTGAAATATTGCGACAGGAAATAGTGCTTATTGGACTCGTAATCGGCAGGTGTGAGCGATATGTTGCCCTGTTGCGAACCGTTGGTAATGGTAATGTTTTTTGATTGCGAGCGCTGCTGCGACAGGATGGTGGTAATATCCAATTTGCCAAACTTCAGCTTTGTTTTTACGCCAAACAAGGCCTGGCTGCCTGTTATCAGCGTAGTGTTTAAGGGCATGCTAACTGTTCCTGCCTCTATCTTTTGGATGATCTCATCCGGATGGCCGGTATAATCCAGCTTTATCTGATTCTCGAACTGGAACTGTGCCTCGGTATTGTAATTGGTGCTTATCTTCAGTTTATCGCCAATATCGCCGGTAACGTTTAGCTGTATCCGCTGGTCGAAGTTAAAGTTGAACTGGCTGCGCTGGCGGGTGTTGAAAAGCGGGTTCTCGTTCTTGTTTATCTGCCCTGCTAAAATCACCTCGGCCGAGCCTTGTGGACGTATATTGATGGTAGAGCTGCCGAATATCTGTTCGAATGTTTTGCTGCGGACTTTTATCTGCGGGATAAAGCCTGGCTGTTGCGACTCGTAGGCGTAGTTGTCTGCCAGTTGCCTGTAATACTCGCGCTGAACGCCTTTTTGTTGCAGTTTTAAATACTGAGATACGGTAAGGTACTGTGGTACGCCATAATTTAGGCTGCCCAGTTTTTTATAAACAATATACATGTTTATGGCCGGTTCGTAAACCACCGTATACTGTACGCCGGGCGGGTCGAGGCCGAAGATGCCGTCTAATGCAAGTTGGTTGCGTGTTTTTGTAAGTTTAGGCGCATTGCTTAATGGCTGGGTATTGCGCGGCCTATTGGTATCAACAGGCGCAGTATTTTGGGATGGCTGCAGGTTTGGGCGTTGCGTTTGCTGCGGGTTTGGGCGTTGTTGCCCGGGCTGTTGTTGGCCTGGTATAGTTGTTTGCCCCGGTATTTGCTGCTGCCCGGCTGGTTGCGTTTGGGCCAATAGTTTCCCCATACCGCAAAAAGCGGATAAAAAAAGAATAGCTATAAAAATTTTTAAAGTAAATTTTTTAACCAAGTGTTATTTTTATTACAGGTAATTATAAGCTTTTTAACGCAAATTTAATAAGCTGTTCCACCGTTAATGGGCCGCTATTTTTACCGATCTCCTGATCCAATACCTTTTCAGCAACGTTACGCACAAATCCTAACATAACAAGGGCTGAAAGCGCCTCTTCTTTTACCGTTTTTAACCCTGACACCACTGTCAATGTGTCGGGGCCTTCCTTGCGAAGTTTGTCCTGAAGTTCTAATATAATGCGCTGTGCTGATTTAGGCCCTATCCCTTTTATCCTTTGAATAAGCGGAACATTACCCTGCACAATAGCGTTGCGTATCTCATCGGGGGTGATGGACGACAGCATCATGCGCGCGGTGTTGGGGCCTATTCCTGATATGGATACCAGGTGTAAAAAAAGTTTACGCTCGCCCTCATCGGCAAAACCGTACAAGGTGTGCGCATCTTCTTTTACATGTAACCAAACGTACAGTTTGCACCTTTCAGTATCGCCCACGCGCGAAAAAGTATTTACCGAAATATTAATGTGGTAGCCAACGCCCCCGGCATCAATAACAACATGTGCCGGGCTTTTAAATGCCAGCTTCCCTTCAATATAATCGTACATAATTATTTCGCTTTACGTGCTTTGGGCGATGCTGCCGCTCGTGTTTTTTCCTGCGCATCTACCACCGCAATAGTAACCATGTTCACAATTTCGCGCACGCTGCTACCTAGTTGCAATACGTGTACGGGCTTTTTTAGCCCCAACAATATAGGGCCAACAGCCTCGGCACCGCCAATTTCCTGCAACAGCTTGTAAGCAATATTACCCGATGCCAGGCCCGGGAAAATAAGGGTATTGGCCGGTTTACCGTTCAAAGTAGAGAACTCAAAATTATCTTTCAGCAATTCAGAGTTCAAAGCAAAGTTGGCCTGCATCTCCCCATCAACAATCATGTTGGGGTACTTCTCGTGCAATATACGCACTGCTTCACTGGTTTTCTCGGGTATCTCGCCTTTGTTAGATCCAAAGTTTGAATAGGACAACAGCGCCACCCTCGGCTTGGGTATAAAGTACGATACGGCTTTTTCTATCAGCACCGTAATATCTACCAGTTCCTGCACGGTCGGGTTAATATTTACCGTGGTGTCTCCAAAAAACACAGGGCCTTTTGGGGTTATCATCAGGTACATCCCGGCAACGCGGTTAACGCCTTCATCGGTACCTATAATTTGTAGTGCAGGCTTAATGGTATCTGCATAATTTTTTGTTAAGCCAGAGATCAGCGCGTCGGCCTCGCCAAACTGTACCATACATGCACCATAGTAGTTGCGGTCGATAACCATTTTGCGGGCTTCCTGCTTGGTAATACCGCGGCGCTGCCGTTTCTTAAACAGATAATCTGTAAACTCATGTACACGGTCGCAATCATCGCGGGTATCAATCATTTGCACATCGCCCAAATCGAGCTCGTTCTCGCGCATAATGGCCTTTATCTTTTCGATATTACCCAACAAGATAGGTGTTGCGATGCCTTCGTCTTTAACAATTTGTGCCGCGCGTAATATTTTGTAAGTATCAGCCTCGGCAAATACCACACGTTTGGGGTTTTGCTTGGCTTTATTGGTAATATCGCGCATCAGCTTATTGTTGGTGCCCAGGCGCGATAGCAATTCTTCATTATAAGCGTCCCAATCGGTAATAGCCTTGCGGGCAACACCGCTATCCATAGCTGCTTTTGCCACCGCAGATGACACCTCAGTAATTAACCTTTGGTCCATCGGTTTGGGAATTATATAATCCCTGCCGAATTTGAGGTTGGTGATGTTGTAAGCCAAATTAACCGCTTCCGGTACCGGTTTTTTAGCCATATTGGCTATGGCATGTACTGCGGCAATTTTCATTTCTTCGTTAATGGCGGTAGCCCTTACATCAAGCGCGCCGCGGAAAATGTAGGGGAAGCCCAGCACGTTGTTCACCTGGTTAGGGTAATCAGAACGGCCGGTTGCCATAATGATATCCTTACGGGCAGCAACTGCCAAATCGTACTGTATCTCCGGCTCGGGGTTGGCCATGGCAAATACCACAGGGTTTTTGGCCATGCTCACCAGCATTGCCGGGGTTACCACGTTTCCTGCAGATAAACCCACAAATACGTCGGCATTCTTCATCGCGTCCGACAGTGTTTTAACGTCCTTGCGTTGGGTGGCAAACTCCATACGGATATCGTCCAGGTCGGTTCGGTTGGTATCCAGCACGCCGTTAATGTCAAACATAACCAGGTTCTCTTTCTTCACCCCAAGTGACAAGTACATTTTTGAGCAGGAAACGGCAGCGGCACCAGCGCCATTTACAACCATTTTTATCTTATCCAGCTTTTTGCCCTGTATCTCGCAGGCGTTCATCAGCGCTGCGCCCGATATAATGGCCGTGCCGTGCTGATCATCGTGCATTACGGGTATCTTCATTTCAGCCTTTAACCGGCGCTCTATTTCAAAGCAGGTTGGGGCCGATATATCTTCTAAGTTTACGCCGCCAAAAGTTGGCTCCAGCGCTTTAACTATCATTACAAACTCGTCAACCGTTTTGGCATTTATTTCCAAATCGAACACATCGATATCGGCATAAATTTTAAACAGCAGGCCTTTACCTTCCATTACGGGCTTGCTGGCCTCCGGGCCAATGTTGCCCAAACCAAGTACCGCGGTGCCATTACTGATAACAGCCACCAGGTTACCTTTAGCAGTATACTTGTATACATCATCCACATTTTCGGCTATGGCGCGGCATGGCTCGGCAACACCGGGCGAATAAGCTAAAGTTAAGTCGCGCTGCGAATTGGTAGGTTTGGTTGGTACAACCTGTATTTTACCGGGACGGCCTTTAGAGTGGTAATTTAAAGCGTCCTGTTTACGATTTGGTTTATTCATTTTCTCTGTAATTCAAGCCCTCAAAATTACGATTACTTTTTTTGAAAGCTGGCAATAAAAAAGGCCGGGTTTCGAAATACATCGAAACCCGGCCGCTACTATATATTCTTTTACCCTCTGCTTAAGTTAACGGTAAGCCCGCCAACCAGGCGGATGTTTTTATTGCTGCCTAATTGCTTGTTCCATTGCATTAAGTCCTCCACCCTAAGGCCATATTTAGCAGCAATATCAACCAGTGTTTCACCCAATTTTGTAACGTGATAGGCGGGGATGTTTTGTGGCGGCGCATTCGTTGCCACCATATTGGTTGCCGGCGCTATTGTACCTGTTTGCGGTGCCCCCGTATTGGCCGGCGCAACCGGCTTTGCAACAGCTACTGCCACTGGTTTTGGCGGAGCAGGCGGTGGTACATATACCGGGCGGTACGGCGGTATTACAGCGTTGGGGTTATTAATTGCTTCGGTTAAAATTGCGTAACGCTCTTTGCGGCTTTGCGGCACAATAATACGGCGCGGTGCTGCGGTTGTGCCGTTTATTATCAGCTGGCGGTACGATGGATTAAGCACTACCATATCTTTCAGGTCGAGGCCCAGGGCGGCAGAAATACGGTTGAGCGGCACAAATTTATTAACCGACAGGGTATCTGTCTGCAAAGCAATATCGGTAGGCTGCGGCATAATGCCGTGGCGCTTATAATAATTCATGATGTAGCTGATAGCGATATACGCCGGCACATAGCCGCGTGTTTCGGCGGGCAGCAACTGGCGGATAGACCAGTAATCGGTAGCGCCGGTTTTTGCCAGCGCGTTCTCTACGTTGCTTTTGCCGCAATTGTAGGATGCTATGGCCAGCAGCCAATCGCCAAATTGCTGGTAGGCATCGCGCAGGTATGCAGCGGCAGCTTCGCTGGATTGGATGGGGTCGCGGCGCTCGTCTACGTAGTCGGTCATTTTCAGGTGGTATATCTTTGCCGTTTCAGACATGAACTGCCATGGCCCGGCAGCGCCTACGCGCGATACCGCATTAGGGTTTAGCGCCGACTCTACTATCGATAGGTATTTTATCTCTTCGGGTACGCCTGCCTCGCGGAAAGCTTTTTCGTAAATGGGGAAATAATATTTGGATAAGCCAAGGAAACGCCCGATCTCATCGCGGCGGCCCATGTAAGCATCTATATAACCCTGCACGTAAACGTTATAATCTAGGGGCACATCCTTCTGGATAGAATCCAGCCGGCGCTTATAAATAACATCCTGGTATTTGGAAACTGCCACCTCTTTAATGGGCAATAGCGCAGAGGTATCTGAGCCGAACGATTGCTGAAACGCGTATAACTTATCCGCTTTAATTACCTGCAGTGCTACCACGCAGATAATAAATGCAAAGAATTTCTTCATAAATCAGGTTATATCCGGAGAAGGAATCCCCGAAAAAATTATTTACTAATGTATAAATTTTTCTATAGCTGCAGGAAGTATTCGGAGAAATTCAATAGTTGTTCCTCGGCAAAACCATTGGCCAATAGCTGCAACCCTAACGGCAATCCCTTGCTGTTATTGCCGGTTGGCAACGAGATGGCAGGTAAGCCTGCTAGCGATGCTTGCACGGTAAAAATATCGTGCAGGTAGGTTACCACGGGGTCTTTTTCTTTTTTCCCTATCGGGAAAGCAGGCTCGGGGGCAGTTGGGGTGAGCAGAAAATCGTACTCCTGTAGAATTTGGTTGGTTTGGTCGCGTATGAGTTTGCGCACTTTTTGTGCCTTAGCGTAGTAAGCATCATAGTATCCCGCGCTTAGCACAAACGTGCCCAGCATAATGCGGCGTTTTACTTCTTTGCCAAAGCCTTCGGAGCGGGAAAGTTTGTAAGTTGAGGTAAGATCGGTAGCGTTGGGGCTGCGGTAGCCATAGTGTACGCCATCGTACCGTGCCAGGTTGCTTGATGCTTCGGCCATGGCCAAAATATAATATGCAGGCACTAAATACTCCAGATACTCGAAGGATATCGCTTTAACGGTATGCCCGTCGGCACGTAGTTTTTCTATGGAATTGATAAGGTTATTCTTCACCTCGGCATCCACACCGGGGCTGGATAGCGCCTCCTGTAAATAGGCGATCTTTTTTTTGCTGCTGTCTTTTGTAAGATTGGCCGCCTTTGGGACAGGTTGGTGCGACAGGGTGCTGTCGAATTCGTCCCCGCCCGCCATTATCTCGAACAATAGGGATGCATCGTCAACAGATTTTGTCAGCGTGCCTACCTGGTCGAAGGAAGACGCGTAGGAAATAATGCCATGCCTGGATATACGCCCATATGACGGCTTAAAGCCAATTACCCCGCAGAACGAAGCTGGCTGCCTTACCGAGCCGCCCGTATCAGTGCCTATTGCTGCATGGCACATACCTGCCTGTACCGCAACAGCCGAGCCACCCGATGACCCGCCCGAAACGCGCGTTTCGTCAACAAAGTTTTTAACTGGGCCAAAAAACGAATTTTCGTTAGAAGCGCCCATGGCAAACTCGTCGCAATTGCAGCGGCCTATAATAATAGCATCCTCGGCTAATAAACGCTCAACAATGGTAGATGAATAAATGGACGTGAAATTCTTCAGGATACGGGAGGATGCTGTTACCTTATGATCCTTATAACAAATATTATCTTTAATAGCGATAACCATACCGGCCAGCCTGCCTGCGGTACCGCTTTTAATGCGTGCATCAACGTTTTTGGCCGAAGAAAGCGCTTCTTTATCAAAAACCTCGTTAAAAACATTTAAACGGGCGTTTGCCTTTATCTGCTTCAGGTAACCTTTTACCAGGCTTTCTGCTGTAACCGCTCCGTTTTGCAACCCTCTTTTTATATCCTTGTAAGAGGAAAAATTCTTAGACATGGGGCCTAAAATAAAAAACTTATCCGTTGAAGCATAACTATTTCAACAGATAAGTTTTTATGAGTGTAAGCAGCGGTGAAGCTGCCCAATAAGAAATACGCTAAATTATAACTTCGGTTTTTCGTCTGAAGTTGTGCTTGCGGTGCTGCTTTCGCCGTTTTGAGCGTCTTTAAACTCCTTTACGCCTTTGCCCAAACCTTTCATTAGTTCAGGAATTTTTTTACCGCCAAACAATATTAGTATTGCGATGATGATCAGAATAATTTCTGGTGCGCCTAATCCCATTTTCTTAAAATTTTATGTACGTTAATATTTTTATTACTTATATTCTTCTTCGATAGTCTTTTTAGCCGGTTCTTCTTCCTTTGTAAGGTTGATAGATGAACCATTTGCGCTGCCGGTTACCGGATGCTTCAGCTCCGGTTCGCTTTCGTAGGTTTCCGGTGCTTCCGGGTTGCCAAGTTCTGTCTCGTCCTGTACTACATCTGTAGCGGCATGCCCCTCAAATGCAGGCAAAGTACCTTCAACAGGTGTATAAGTTGACGTAGTGCCCTCAGGAAGCTCTTCCTTTGGTGATTCTTCCAGAGACTTCTTTAATTCCGTTTTTTTATCTTCGTAATTGTTTATCTGGTTGTTTATCTCGCGCTTAACATCATCCGAGGCGTCCTTAAAATCGCGAATCCCCTTTCCAAGCCCGCGCGCAATCTCCGGCAGTTTTTCGCCACCAAACAGCATTAGCGCAGCAAAAATGATCAAAACCATTTCGCCGGTGCCTATATTCAGGAATAAAAAAACTGTGCTCAACATCTTATCTCACAATTAAGGTTACAAATATATACAATTAGAACACTATAGTTTAAACTTTAGTTTGAGGGGGCCAGCCACATCCGGGGGTCAACAAATGTTTTCCCTTTAGTTACGTTAAATATTACCTCTGTCTCGCCGCTTATCTGGTCGGTGGCGGCACTTCCTATAACTTGCTTTGTGCTAACCTTTTGCCCAACAGATACGTTAACCGATTTAAGGTTTGAGTACGCGGTAAAATATTCACCGTGGTTTACAACAACTAAATATGTCCCGCTTATGTCCTTCACCATTCTTACCGTTCCGTCAAATACTGCCCTTATTGAGGCGTTTGCCGGGGTCCTTATTTCATAGCCGTCGCTCTCACTACGTATGCCATCTTCGGTATATGTACCATATCCGTGTATCAACTGCCCGTTAGCAACCGGCCATGGCAAACGGCCCTTATTACCCAAAAAGTCGTTTGACAATTTAGCAGCTTCGGGCGTTGCATTCAATGCCTCGCTATCGGTAGATCGTTTCACCACAACAGGCTTTTTTACTACAGTAGGCGCAGGTGCATTGTTATTTGCCGCATCGGCCTTAGCCTTTGCCGCAGCTATACGTGCTGCCTCCTCTGCCCTCCTCCTGGCTTCCTCCTCGGCCTTGCGCCGGGCCTCCTCTATCTCCCTGCGGATAGCGTTGCTAATTTCGCGGTTGGTTTTGGCAATTTTTTGTTGAACGTCCTTCTGTTGCTTTTTAAGTTCGCCCTGGTGCTTACTCAGGTCGGCAACTACTTTTACCTGGTTATTTTTTGCCTTGCCTAACTCTATTTTTTCTTTTTCCTGCTCGGTAAGCAGATTGCTTTTTTCTTTTTTATCCTTATCCAGTTCGTTTATTTTTACATGCAGTTCTTTTTGTGTACCCTGTATGTAACCGGCCTGCCGCTCGCGGTAGGTACCAAACTGCTGTAAATATTTTAAACGCCTGTAGGCCTGGTTAAAGTCTTTTGAAGCAAAAATAAACATCAGCTTATTATAGGCGCTTTGGTTGCGGTAAGCAAAGAGCACCATGCCGGCATACTCTTTCTTTAACTGGTCTAACTGGGTTTGTAAGTTATGTACGGTATTATTGCTCTCGGAGATTTGATTATCCAGGTTTCTTACCTCGGCATTAATGTTTTGGATCTTTTCCTGGCGAAGGTTGATCTGTATCTTTAGATTGTTGAGTTGCTTCAACGAAACTTTTTTGTTTTTTGCCGTTTCCTCGTATTCCTGGTTTAGCTGCTGCAGCTCCTCGGTAAGTTTATCCTTCCGGCGTTTCAGCTCTGCGCTGCTTTGCGCAAACGCACCTGTTGCTGTAAACACAGCGATAATGATCAGGGCAACTTTAAAAAATTTCATTCATCAAAAATATGATTTTTAATCAGCAGGTTGATAACCTTTTGGAATATTGAACGGATACTCTAATACGCGGTCGAATTCTACCGTAGTATAACGTAAATTGGCTATTACTTTATTGCCCGGTGCGGCAGAAGTAATATCTATCTGCGATGGCACCACCCGGCTATCGGCCTGTATAAACACCCTGTTGGTTACCTGCAGGGTTTGCCCGGCTGCCTGGTTGGCCAAATTAGTTTGCGTAACCTTCATATCAGGCCCAAGCAAAAGCTTATAAACCATGCCCATCATATTGCCGGTAACGCCGGTATTGCTCCCCTCAGGGGTAAATTTAGCATTCTCGTTCAGCAACTCGCCTATGGCGTTGCCCACCAGTAACGATTGCAGTGTTTTAAAATTTACCTGCCTGCCGGCAAAACGGTTTATATAACTGAACGGTTTTTTAAGGTACAGGTTCTGGAAACGGTTCACCACCTGTATACTATCGGGCGTTATCAGCGCCCTGGCTACCTCCAGCCCGGCAATGGCGGTGATGGATACCCATATCTTCTGGTCGCGGTTTACACGGATGTTGAGGGTACAATCGTTATCATCATTATTAATAACCAGTTTGGTTTTTGCCTTGCCGCTAAACGTATTGAATGTAACCTGTTTAGAACGTATTGCAGCCAATTTTTCTGCTACATCATTTGTTTTTACAGCGGTGGTATCTTTGGTGGGGCGTTGTACTACAACCAGTTTTTTTGATTTGCAGCTTGCCGCCACAACCAGTAAAACGATGAGGGCTATTTTATTCAGAATATTTTTTCTCATTTATCTTTTTATCTAAAGCAGGCGATGCCGCGCCCTGTTTTTTTGCCTTCTCCCAGTTTTGCAGGGCGGCATTGGTATCGCCGGTGAAAAACAAAATATCACCGTAATGCTCCGTCTTCACCGCGCTTTCTTCTTTATCATGCGCAATAGATTTCTCTATCCACATTTTTGCTTCGGCATAGTTTTTTTGCCTGAACAATACCCAGGCGTACGTATCCTCAAACGAAGCGGTGTTGGGCTGCAGTTCGGTACTGTGTTTAGACATTGCTGCGGCCTTATCCAGTTTCTCGTTCCTTAACGACAAATAATAAGCATAATTGTTCAGCGTGAACGCATTATCGGGGTTGTAGGTAAGTGCCGTTTCGTAAGCCTCATCTGAGCTTTTGTTGTCGCTGATAGCATGGTAGCAATCGCCCATTGCCGAGTAGCATTGCGAAAGCATATCCCTGTCCTGCGATTCCAGCCCGGCGGCATTTTTTAAATACCCCAGCGCTTTGTTGTAGTTTTTACTTTGCTGCCAAGCAATGCCTACAAAATAATTCATCCAGGCCTGGTTGGGGAAATAGCTCAGGGCGTTTTCACCATCTTTTATAGCGCCGGCAAAATCGCTTTCGGCCATCTCTATCCTCACCAGTTGCTCTTGCACCTGGTACGATTGCGCATTGATCTCGACCGATTTTTTATACATCGGCCTGGCCTCGCGATATTGCTCGTTCTGCACCAGCATATCACCATACACAGCATACGCCTTATCGCTGTTTGGATGAGCCACGGTGAGTATACGGCTTAACTCCAGTGCTTTTTTCTTGCTCTCAGCGTCGGCCGCAGCCTGCGGGATATACTCCATCACGATCCGTATTTTTTGATCGATATCAATATCGGGGTTAGCAAAAGCAATTTTACGTTCGGCAAAGCTTTGCCCGGGGTTTTTATTATCGCGGTATACATCGGCCAGGGCCATGTGCAGCATGCCATCGGTAAGCCCGCTTTGCTTATCGGGCAGGGCAGCGGCTTTTTTTAAGATGAGAATTGCTTTATCGTTTAAGCCGTTGGAGTTGTATAACTCGGCAAGCATCAGGTAATACCTTATCTGGCCGGGGTCTGATGCTATCAGTTTTTCAAGGTCCTCTGCCGCTTTATCTACCTTGCCTTGTACCAGGTAAACTTTTTGGCGCCCGCGCTGCAATTCATCAGTAGGGCCGGTAATTTCCTCCACCTTATCAAACTGCTTTAAAGCATCATCGTATTTTTTTTGTATGTAATAGGCATTAGCTTTTTCAAAATAATAGGAAGCTTTATCGGGGCTTATCCTTATCAGCTGGTCCATTACATTTTGCAGCTTTATAATATCGTTTGTTTTTTCGTAGCTATCAGCAAGGGAAAGCCAATACCATTCGTTATCGGGGCTAACGGCAGTTGCCCGCTCTAACAGGGCGCCAGCGGCAGCGTAATTGTTTTGCCCTTTTTGCAGGCCAGCCAATTCATACATCGACGCATCGTTATCCGGGTCGATGGCGAGCACCTTGCTAAATAATTCTGACGCCATCCGGGTATTGTCAATTGCTTTTTGGCGGATGGCCGAAAAAAACAGGTCTTTTACGCGGCTGCTATCCATAGCACTAAGCTGCTTAGCCGGCACAGGCTTTTGAGCCAATGCAACGGTAGATATACCTGCCAATAAAAATATAAATGCAGCCGCTTTCATTGTTGTTTAACTTTTGCCTGTATGCCCGTAACCGCCGGCACCGCGTGTTGTCTCGTTAAGTTCCTCCACCTCTACCCAAAGCACCTGCTCGTGTTTGGCAACCACCAT
>CBFGNE010000005.1:0-19255 GCA_965649995.1 uncultured Mucilaginibacter sp. | reverse complement strand
TCAGCAGTTATGCAAACCGTGTATTACAAGGAGAAAATATAAGCAACGAAGTTAATTACCCACAGCCAGACGGTACGAGCTTGTTCTACAATGTAAGCATGTCGCCAATCAAAGATAATCATGATGAGATTGTTGGGCTGATGCTGGCGATAACCGATATAACCGACATAAAGAAATACACTAATGCCATTGAGGAGCAAAATAAAAATTTACTGGAAATTGCCTGGTTGCAATCGCATGTTGTAAGGGGTCCGCTTGCAAGGATGATGGGCATCATCAATTTACTTAGGGAGCACGATCTGGATAATACAGAATATGACGAATACTTAACACATCTTTCAACATCCGCCGATGAATTGGACACGATTATAAAAAACATCACAAACAAGACAGAAGAAATTAAATAAAGCTTCTCTGAAAAAGGGGCAATCCACTCTTATTGGCATGACTATAAAGCAGGTAAGGGCCGAACGATTGAACTATACGTTGCAAAACTTAGGTAACAGTGAGCCCACATCATTGCCCCGCTGGGATACTTGCTCACAAAAAAAGCCTCCCCAATCGGGAAGGCTCAATATCAAATCTAAAATCGTAATTCTAAAATCTAAAAATTAAGATGCCATTTGCCTGCGGATGATGTTTAGGGCACCGCCTGCTTTAAACCACTCAATTTGTTGTGCATTGTAGGTATGGTTTACCTTAAAGCTTTCGGTGGTGCCATCTGCGTGGTGCAATACCACGGTTAATTGGTGGCCCGGGGCGAAAGTGGTTAAACCTGTTACGTCGATAACGTCGTCTTCCAATATTTTATCGTAGTCGTTGCTATCGGCAAATGTGATGCCCAGCATACCTTGTTTCTTCAGGTTGGTTTCGTGGATACGGGCGAATGATTTCACCAATATTACACGTACACCTAAGTGGCGCGGCTCCATTGCAGCGTGCTCGCGAGATGAGCCTTCGCCGTAGTTCTCGTCGCCTACTACGATCGATCCTATACCGTTTGCTTTGTAATCGCGCTGGGTAGCAGGTACGGGGCCGTATTCGCCGGTTAACTGGTTCTTAACGCTATCGGCATTCAGGTTAAAATAGTTGATAGCGCCGATAAGCATATTGTTTGATATGTTATCCAGGTGGCCACGGAATTTCAACCATGGGCCGGCCATCGAAATATGATCGGTAGTACATTTGCCTTTTGCTTTTATCAGCAGCTTTAAGCCGGTGATATCGGTACCTTCCCATGCTGAGAATGGATCCAACAATTGCAAACGTGCAGAAGTTGGGCTAACCTTTACTTCTACCTGGCTGCCGTCTTCGGCTGGTGCCTGGTAACCTGCATCTTCTACAGCGTAACCACGTACCGGCATTTCTATACCCAGTGGCTCATCCAGCATCACCTGCTCGCCATCCTTATTAGTTAGGGTATCGGTAAGCGGGTTAAAGGTTAAATCACCGGCAATAACCATGGCGGTTACAATTTCCTGCGAAGCAACAAACGCATGTGTATTAGGGTTACCGTCCTGGCGTTTTGCAAAGTTACGGTTGAACGAGGTGATGATAGAGTTTTTGCGGGTCGGGTCATCAGTATGACGAGCCCACTGGCCGATACACGGACCGCAAGCATTTGCCAATACCACACCGCCCATGCTCTCGAAGGTACCTAAGTAACCGTCGCGCTCAACAGTGTAACGCACCAATTCCGAACCCGGGGTAATGGTGAATTCTGCCTTGGTTTGCAGGTTTTTATCAATTGCCTGTTTGGCGATAGAAGCCGAACGGGTAATATCCTCGTAAGATGAATTGGTACAAGAACCAATCAAACCAACTTCTAAAGTAACCGGCCAGTTGTTCTCGCGGACAGCCGTAGCAAATTTAGAAATAGGCCATGCCAGATCCGGCGTGAACGGGCCGTTGATATGTGGTTCTAATTCCGACAGGTTGATCTCGATAACCTGGTCGAAATATTCGGTTGGGTTAGCGTAAACCTCGTCATCCCCTGTTAAATGTTCTTTAACGGCGTTTGCCAGTTCGGCAACATCGGCACGCGAAGTACCGCTTAAATAAGTAGCTATCTTTTCGTCGTAACCGAAGATAGAAGTGGTTGCGCCAATCTCGGCACCCATGTTACAGATGGTACCTTTACCGGTAGCAGAAAGTGAGCGTGCACCTTCGCCAAAATATTCAACAATAGCGCCGGTACCGCCTTTTACGGTTAGGATACCTGCAACTTTCAAAATAACGTCTTTAGCGGAAGCCCAGCCGGATAATTTACCAGTTAACTTAACCCCGATCAGCTTAGGGAATTTTAGCTCCCATGGCAAACCTGCCATAACATCGCAGGCATCGGCACCGCCAACACCAATGGCAACCATACCCAAACCACCTGCATTAGGGGTGTGCGAGTCGGTACCTATCATCATACCACCCGGGAAAGCGTAGTTTTCTAACACTACCTGGTGAATGATACCTGCACCGGCTTTCCAGAAACCGATGCCGTATTTATCAGATACGGAAGAAAGGAAATCGTAAACTTCTTTATTGATATCAACAGCGGTGCTCAAATCTTCAACAGCGCCAATTTTGGCTTGTATCAAGTGATCGCAATGTACGGTTGATGGCACGGCAACCTGCGGGCGGCCTGCCTGCATAAACTGCAAAAGGGCCATCTGCGCTGTAGCATCCTGCATGGCTACGCGGTCTGGTGCAAAATCAACGTAGTCGGTACCGCGTTCAAAAGCTTTTTTAGCATCGCCTTCGGAAAGGTGAGCGTATAATATTTTTTCTGTAAGAGTAAGGTGTTTACCGGTCGCGGTACGTGCAGCCGCAATACGGGTGCTGTAGCGATCATAAACTTTTTTGATCATATCTAAATCAAAAGCCATAATGTTTGATTTTTTGTGGGTAAAAAAAGGATTGCCGGCCCATTTCGGGCAGGTAGCCGCGAATTTACAAATTATAAACTTTATTCACAGTCAGTGCTTTGCACAAATGTTATTTAGATGCGATATAAATAAGAATGTCAGTCAAAAGGATAAATTTAGAGAACGGTTCACCCATTTATTACTTCTACTCAAAAAACTAACACTCCGGCAAACTAATAGGGATATTTATCGCCAGCCCACCGTCAGACGTTTCTTTGTATTTGGAGTTCATATCCAGGGCGGTTTGCCACATGGTGCGCACTACAGCGTCCAGGCTTACCTTGGCTTTGTCGGGGTTGCTTTGCAGGGCCAATTGACTGGCGGTGATAGCCTTAATGGCGCCCATGGTGTTGCGTTCGATGCAGGGAACCTGTACCAGTCCGCCGATGGGGTCGCAGGTCATGCCCAGGTGGTGCTCCATGGCAATTTCGGCGGCCATTAATACCTGGCGCTGGCTGCCGCCCAATACTTCGGTAAGCGCAGCAGCGGCCATGGCAGATGATACGCCAATTTCGGCCTGGCAACCGCCCATTGCTGCGGATATAGTAGCGCCCTTTTTAAATATGCTCCCCACTTCTGATGCGGTGAATAAAAACTGGATGATACGCTGCTCATCAAACCCATCGCAAAAGCAAATGAAATACTGCAGCACAGCAGGGATAACCCCGGCTGCGCCATTGGTAGGCGCAGTAACCACGCGGCCAAAGCTGGCGTTCTCTTCGTTTACGGCAAGTGCAAAGCAACTCACCCAATCTAAAATATTCTGGAAGCTGTTACCCGTTTGGCGGATGGCAGCAACCCATTCGTTATAATTACTGTAGGTGCGGCCGGCCATGAGCCGTTTGTTTAAAGCGTAAGCGCGGCGTGCAACATTTAAGCCGCCGGGAAGCGAGCCGGTGGTATGGCAGCCGCGGTACATACACTCCGTCATCACCTTAAATATTTGCAGGGCACCGTTGCGGGTGTCGGCTTCGCTGCGCCATGCCAGTTCGTTCTCGGCAACTACTTCTGATATTTTCAGCCCGGTTTTTATACACCAGTGGAGCAGGTCGCCGGCGGTTTCTATCGGGAATGGCAAATCCACTTCGGCTTTTTGCGAAGCGTTTGCGCCCTCCTTTACTACAAAGCCGCCGCCTATAGAGTAAAAGGTGGCAGATACTGCCTTGCCATTACTCAAAAATGCCTGGAAGGTAACTGCATAGGGGTGAAAGGGCAGGCTTTCGGTGAACAAAAACAGCATATCCTCCTCAAAATGGAAGCTGATCTGTTTTGTACCGCCGAGCAACAGGTTGTGGCCGGTTGTTATCTGCGCAATTTTGCTGTCAATCTTATCTACCTCAAAGGTAACCGGGTCGTCGCCGCTTAAACCCAGTAGGATAGCAATATCGGTACCGTGCCCTTTGCCTGTTTTGGCAAGCGAGCCATATAGCAGCACCTTTATCTCTGCCACCAGCGGAAGGACATCCTGTTCGGCAAGCAGGGCAACAAATTGCTGTGCGGCACGCCAGGGCCCAAGCGTATGCGAACTTGACGGCCCTATGCCAATTTTAAACATGTCGAAAACGGAAATTTGCTCTCTTTGCATCGGTGTAAAACTACTGATAGTAAAAGAATAATTTTTGGGTTAAAAAATTTTAACAACCCTACATTTTATAATTCCTTTTCATATATTTAGAATCTAAAACAAACTATTGCTTAAACCTTAAAACTCAAAAAAAATGAACTATTACTTTGCAGTGTTTCAAAAATATGCACAATTCAGCGGCCGGTCCAGGCGTAGCGAATACTGGTATTTCGTGTTGTTCAATTTGATCATTTCCATTATACTGGCCATGTTAAGTAGGTTTGGTGTTCCATACCTGTATAATATTTATTCCATCGGCGTGCTTATACCTTCTATAGCAGTCCTCGTGCGCAGGATGCACGATGTAAACAAAAGCGGCTGGTTTATCCTGATCCCGATTTATAACCTGATCCTCGCTTGTACTGATGGCACCGCCGGCGAAAACGAATATGGCGAAGACCCTAAAGGCAGGCAGGGATTTGGCGCCTACGACTACCAGAAACCTTTTGATGCCGAAGAACCGGTAAGTTAATATGCTTTTAAAAAATTTGTTCTGCAGCCATTTGTTTAATTACGGGTGGCTGCAAACTTTTTTTATACCCTGCCCTTTTAAAAAACTCACCGGTATAGATTGCCCGGGTTGCGGTTTCCAGCGCTCGGCCATCGAGTTACTGCACGGGCACCTGCCGGCAAGCCTTTCGCTTTACCCGGCCACCATCCCATTAATACTTTTGTTTGTTATTAGCCTGCTTAGGCTGGCGTATCAGTCTCCGCAACTGGACCGCGCGAAAAAGGGCTTAAGTATCCTCGCCGCTATACTAATAACCGGCGCTTACCTTTTTAAGATTGGTATTTATATTACGCAGTAAATTCTCCTCTGCCTGTAAGATAGTTATAATCCTTAAGTACAATTTCTAAAAACTGGTACTCGTTTATATGGCTTGGGTATGCCACTTTCAAAAACCGCTTTATCCTGATGGCCAGCTTATAAACCAGATAGCTATTGCGCGTTCTGTTGAAATTTTTTATTACATCGTGTATCAGCACAACATCGGTATCTGTTAGCTGCATTACTTCTTTATAAGTAGGCTCATAGTCGCCCTCGGGCTGGCCAAATACCAGGTCGTTAAAATTATTGCGTGGCGTAGTTTGTACCACCGTAGTACCGGCCACCATATCGCCTAAGCGTTGTTTATTGTCAGAAAATGCCACGCTTACCATAGCCGCCGACCCTAAAGTAATGCCAAAATCAATGGTGCGGAACAGCCAGCGCAATATGTATTGCCCTATACTTGGCCTGTTGCCACTTAGGCTTATTACCTTTATTTTAACCGACCGCTTGCCAACGCTTTGCCCGTTAAAAAAAACCTCTGTAAGCAAATCGTACAAAGCACATAGTGCCACCCAAACGCCTATCAGTACAACAAAACCGCTACCAAAGCCTTCGGCAGCTTGGGGGGAGTTGTCTTCCACGCCGTAATAAATGGCGAACATCGTCACTATAGCGGTATAAACGCACATAAACACCACATAATCAATAATACGTGCGGATATGCGCTGGCTAAGGCTGGCTACTTCATAATCGATATCGATGTTCTGCGTGGTGGTTATTTTTATAGTTGGCATGCGTAACAAATATATATTTGCTGATTGAACAATTTATGCTTTTACATTAAATATTTGTTGCTATTTTAACAAAAAAAAACACCCTGATTAATGTATGCGTGAGGCCTTGTTTGTAAAGCAAAACTCAGAACGTTGGAATAGTTATAACAGCACCCCCACCCGCGACCCGGATGAGCTTGCTGCACGGTTTATAGCTATCACCGATGACCTGGCCTTTGCCAAAACATTTTACCCTAATTCTAAGACTACGGCATTCCTTAATAAACTTGCAGCAGGGTTCCACCAGTCTATCTATAAAAACAAAAAAGAAAAAACCAACCGTATCATTTTATACTGGCAGTTTGAGCTGCCCTTGTTATTTGGAAACTACCGCCGCCAGCTATTATACTCCCTGCTGTTTTTTACGGCTTTCTTTTTTGTAGGAATGATATCTGCAAAATACGATGATACCTTTTTAAGGCTGATCCTGGGCGACGAATATGTGAACATGACTTCGGAAAACATTGCCAAAGGCGACCCTTTTGGGGTTTACAAGCATGGCGATTCGTTTTCCATGTTTTACCAGATAGCCAAAAACAACATGCAGGTTACCCTTTTCAGTTTTGTATCGGGCATATTTTTTTCGGTAGGTACGTTGTACGTACTTTTCTTTAACGGATTAATGCTGGGAGCCTTCGAATATTATTTTATCAGCCACGGTTTAGGCATCCAATCGGTATTAGTTGTATTTATACATGGCACGCTCGAAATTTCGTCAATTATTATAGCAGGCGGCGCCGGCCTTATTTTGGGCAACAGCATACTGTTCCCGCAAACCTACACGCGCGCTGTATCTATAAAAAAGGGGGCTGCGGATGGCATGAAAGTGGTTTGCGGCATATTGCCTATTGTGGCAGTTGCAGCTGTATTTGAAAGTTTTGTTACCCGCCATACCGAAATGCCGGTTTGGCTTAGTATCGCTATTCTATCCGCGTCGTTCTTTTTTATAGTGTGGTACGTAATTTTATACCCCATACGCCTAAACAAAAAATTGTATACCATTTGATATTTTATAATAATGCTGCCAAAGGTTGAGCTTGCCAGGATACGTAATTTAGGAGAAACCGTTGACGACAGTATCCTTTTTTTGAAACAGAATTTTCGTCCGCTTTTAAAGGCCTATGTTTATATATGCGGCATTTTTTGGGTAGCCGGGCTGGTTGTTTCTATGTTTGGCTTAACGCAACGGTTTCAGCTGCAAAACCAGGGCGAAGCAATAAGTAGCACCACTTATATTTTAACAGCAATTGCAGGCTACATCAATTTTATTTTTCTTGCGTTAACATCTTTTTCGTTTATCGCCCTATATCACGAAAAGGGCAAAGAAGCGCCAACGGTAGAAGAGGTATGGGCATATGTAAAATACTACCTGCTGCGGGTGGCCGGCAGCGGTATTGCCCTTTTTGCGCTTTTGGCACTCGGCACATTGCTGTGCGTGCTGCCGGGTATTTATTTTATGCCCATTTTATTGCTTATCATCGCCATTATGACGTTGGAGAATGCCAGTTTTAGTTATGCTTTTGGGCTGGCATTTACCTTAATAAAAAACAAGTGGTGGCATTTAATGTCGGCCCTGGTGGTTATGATGGTGCTTATACTTGCCATTACCATCTTGCTATGCATCCCGCTGGGGATAATTGCAGGCTTAATTTTATACTTAACCGATGTAAACCAACCCGAAGCACAAGGGATAGGTATTGCCATAGCCCTTAATACCCTCCAGTTTTTTTATATCCTCCCCATGATAGCGGTGGCACTATGCTACTACAGCTTTACCGAACAACGAGACGATAACAGCCTGATGCAACGAATAGAAATGCTTGGCAAGCACAATGCCGGTACAACCCATTTGCCCACAGAGGAATATTAATATTATGCGCAGGCTTTTTGTAATTACTTGCCTATTTATCGTACTTGCCTGCCGGTTTGGCGGCGCGGCACCTGTGCATAAAGCATTGGTAAAGGCCGATTCTGCAGAAATTAAATTTGATACTTCAAAGGTTAACCTTCGCCAGTTTAATGCAGCAAGCATAAAAAGATATAAAGACGACCCCCAGTACGACTACTACCGGGAAGAGGCCGACACAGATACCTGGTGGGATAGGTTTTGGCGCTGGATATGGCATCAGCTGGATAAGCTGTTTAGCGGCGGGGATGGCGGCGGAGGGCAGTCGATGACCTTCGGAAAGCCAATTGCTATAGCATTAGCCATAGGCTTTGCGGTTTATATTATTATTAAGGTGCTGGGCTTAGAAAACATACTGCGCCGTAAATCAAAAGAAGTGGCCATACCGTATGCGGAATCGCTCGAGAACATCAACCAGATAAATTTTGATGAGGCGATAGAGAATTACTGGAAGCAACGCAACTACCGGCTTGCAGTGCGCCTGTTATACTTGCGTAGTTTAAAGCAACTGAACGATGCCCGCCTTATCAACTGGCAAATAGGCAAAACCAATACCGCCTATTTAAATGAGATAAGTAATGACGAGCAACGCCGCTCATTCGGTGTATTAACCCGGCAGTTTGAATATGTGTGGTACGGCGATTTCCCTGTTGTCGAGCATGCCTACGAGAGAATTAACACTTTGTTTACCGATTTTAAAAAAATGCTGTAAATGAAAGGATACAAAATATATCTCGGCATCGCATCGGTATTGCTTGTACTTTACCTGGTGGCGCAATACAACCGGCCCCTTGCAATTAATTGGGAAAATACCTTAAAAGCATCTGATAAGATACCATACGGCACCTATATACTTTACCACCAACTGCCTGATATTTTCCCGGGTGCCACGTTAAGTACTACCAACCGCTCGGCTTACCAGGTTTTTAAGGATAGTACGCTAAAGCCCGGCAATTACATTATCATCGCCAACTCGGTGAGTATCGATAAGAACGATTTTAACGCCATGCTTAAATATATAAAGGCAGGCAACTCGGTTTTTATAGCGGCAAAGGATTGGAGCGGTTTTATAACAGATACTTTAAAGCTTAGTTCAGAACCGGAATTAATGATAAAACAGGTTGGCTTTAACTTCTCAAACCCGCAGTTAAAAAACCCTACCAACTACCTCTTTTATAACAGCACAAATGTAAATAGCCGGTACTTTAAAAAATTCGACACCACAAAAGCTGTAGTGCTGGGGCAAAACGAATATAAGCACCCAAGCTACATCGGGTACAAATTTGGCAAAGGCAACCTGTACCTGATGGCGAACCCCTTACTGCTAACCAATTGCAATATACTGCAATCTTACGGTGCGGAATTTGCCGCCAAAACACTATCATACCTGCCCCCTGCCAAAAACGTTTACTGGGACCAATACCAAAATGGAGACGAGGCTGCAAACATTTCTTTTTTACGGGTATTTTTTAGCCACCCCGAACTGAAATGGGCCTATTATATTGCCCTTGCTGCGTTGCTGCTTTTTGTATTGTACGAGGTAAAACGCCGCCAGCGCATTATACCTGTGGAAGAGCCTTTAAAAAACAACACGCTGGAGTTTGTTACCGTAGTTGGGAACGTATATTACGAGCAACGCGACAATGCTAACATCGCCGCAAAAAAAATAATGTACTTTTCTGAGCACTTGCGTACCGCTTTCAACTTAAAGGCGGTGAGTTATGAAAAAGATTTTATACCTATCCTCACCAATAAAACCGGCATTGAGCAACCCCTTGCCGAAAAACTGGTGAACGCCATCAGCGCTATCAATCAAAAAAGTGCGGTAAACGACAATGAACTTATACTACTAAACCAGCTTATAGAAAAATTTTATACCCAATCCGGCTCACATGGAAAATGAACACTTTGAACAACGAACAGACCTTGGCAAGCTTAGCAGTGCTGTTGAACAAATAAAAACTACCCTCGCAAAAATAATTGTAGGGCAGCAGCACGTTATCGACCTGGTTATTGCCGGCATACTGGCCGATGGGCATATCCTGATAGAAGGCGTGCCCGGTGTTGCCAAAACACTTACGGCTAAACTTATTGCCAAAGCAATAGATGCCAAATATTCGCGGGTACAGTTTACGCCCGACCTGATGCCGTCCGACGTGCTGGGCACTTCGGTCTTTAACCCCAAAACGGCGGGGTTTGAGTTTAAACGGGGGCCTATCTTCGGTAATATTATTTTGATAGATGAGATAAACCGTGCACCTGCCAAAACACAGTCGGCTTTGTTTGAGGTGATGGAAGAGCGGCAGGTAACCATGGATAGCCACACCTACAAAATGGAGGAACCCTTTATTGTATTGGCCACCCAAAACCCGGTAGAGCAGGAAGGCACCTACCGCCTGCCCGAAGCGCAGCTTGACCGTTTCCTTTTCAAAATAGAGATCAAATACCCATCGCTGGAGGAGGAGATAGCCATTGTAACGCAGCAACACCAGCAAAAAACATCCGACCAGTTAAACGAGATAGAACCGGTTTTGGCCGGCGAAGATATTATTGCCCTGCGCCAACAAGTACGGGCGCTGTACGTAGAACCCAAAATACTGGCCTTTGCCGCGCAGATCATCCACGAAACGCGCAACAACCGCTCTATATACCTGGGCGGTTCGCCGCGTGCATCACTGGCCATTGTAAGCGCTGCCAAGGCCATGGCCGCCATAAACGGCCGCGATTTTGTAACGCCCGACGATATTATTTTAGTGGCCGCCCCTGTTTTGCGCCACCGCATTATGCTTACCCCCGATAAGGAAATGGAAGGCGTTTTACCGGATGATGTGATTGCCCAGATAATCCAAAAAATTGAGATACCACGATAAACGCAGGTGAAGAAATTTTTAGATCTGTTTTACACCAATTTGTTTTTTACACGCAGGCTATTTGCATTGCTGGCCGGCAGCGTTGTGCTGTTTTTATTCTCGTTTTTCTTCCCCTGGCTTGGCGCGGTGCCCATGGTTTTCTTTTGGGCCGTGGTGGCGCTAACTTTTATAGATATCGTACTGCTTTACCGTATACCCAGTGCCATTTTTGCCAAAAGGCATGCGCCCGAAAGGCTGAGCAACAGCGATGATAATGAACTGGGCATTTATATCGAAAACCGGTATCCGTTTACGGTAGCTGCGGGGATAATAGATGAGATCCCGGTGCAGTTCCAGCGGCGCGATGTGCTGTTTAAAACCGCTTTAAAAGCCGGCGAACACAAGCGCATCACCTACTACTTAAGGCCGCTTAAACGCGGCGAATACGCGTTTGGCAGCATCAGGGTGTTTGTGCGCTCGCCGCTTGCACTTGTAAGCAGGCGCTTTAATTTCGGGCAGGCCGAAGTACTGCCGGTGTACCCCTCTTTTTTGCAGATGCGTAAGTACGAGCTAATGGCCATCTCCAATCGCCTAACCGAGATCGGTATCAAAAAAATACGCCGCCTTGGGCAAAGCCTGGAGTTTGAGCAGATAAAAACCTACGTTGCCGGCGATGATTACCGCAACATCAACTGGAAGGCATCGGCGCGGCAGGGTACATTAATGACCAACTCTTACACCGACGAAAAATCGCAGCAGGTGTATTGCGTGATAGATAAATCGCGCGCCATGAAGATGCCATTTGAAGGCTTAAGCCTGCTGGATTATGCTATTAACGCAAGCCTGGTGCTATCAAACGTTGCGCTTTTAAAGGAGGACAAAGCAGGCCTGATAACCATTGCCGAAAAGGTAGGCGCTGTACTGGCTGCAGATAAACGCCCCACGCAGATCAATAAGATATTAGAGATATTATTCAAAGAGAAAACGCGCTACCTCGAAACCAATATGGAGGCGCTTTACAGCACTATTCGTAACGTAATAAAACAGCGCAGCCTGGTAGTATTTTTCACCAATTACGAGAGTATGCCGGCCCTGCAAAGGCAATTGCCATTTTTAAAGCGGATTTCAAAATTCCATTTGCTGCTGGTGGTTTTCTTTGAGAATACCGAACTGAAACTGGTAAGCGAGCAGCCCGCCAAAGATGTTGAAGGCATCTACATCAAAACCATTGCCGAGAAATTCGCTTACGATAAAAAACTCATCGTAAAAGAATTATCTGCCCATGGCATACAATCCATCCTCAGCACCCCGCAAAATTTAACAATTAATACCATCAACAGGTATTTGGAATTGAAGGCGAAGCAGAGAATTTAGAGGTTAGAGTACTCACCCACTTGTCATTTCGAACCGAGGAACGAGGGAGAAATCTTGTTGTTAATGCAAAGTTCGCCGTGCAAAGTCGCCGTGCATGTCTAACAAGATTTCTCGTCGCTGCGCTTCCCTCGAAATGACAAATGGTTAAAATTACATTCCCGGCAGCTTCACCCCGGCAGCGGCAAGGCCGATGACGATGCGCTCCTGCAGCTCTATTTTGGTGGTGAGGAAATTAGCGGGTTCTACCCAAACGTTTATGGTAAACCTTACTCCGTCTATCTCCAGGGCAACTACGCCTACGCGGGTTGCGGGTTCGTGCAGGATAGCCGGGATGGCTTTTATAGCATCATTGATGATTTGTTTTACCTGCGGAATAGGCGCAGCGTATCCCAATTTTATTTCAAAATCAAGGCGGCGTTTACCTTCGCGGGTTACGTTTACAATTACCTCGTTAAACAGCTTGCCGTTGGGGATAATAACCGTTTTGTTATCGGCTGTAATCAATACGGTGTAGAAGATCTGTATAGACGTAACCTTGCCATCCTGCCCCTGGGCAATAATGCTGTCGTCTATTTCAAAAGGTTTTAATAATAAAATAAGTACGCCGCCGGCAAAATTTTGAAAGGTGCCCGATAAGGCCAAACCTGCTGCCACGCTAAATGCACCAATAATTGTAGTGAATACGGTTAGCTCGAAACCGATAATATTCATTACAAATATGATAAGCAGTATATATAAGGCGGTAATTGTAAGGCTTAAAAAGAATGGCCGCAAAGAGGAGTGGACTTCGTTCCGGTCCATCCGGCTGTGAAGGCGGCCCTTTAAAAATCGGATAAACCACAACCCGACAAAAAAAACAATGATGCCGGCAGCGTAGTTAGGCCCCCTGTGTATTAACCAAACGTGAAATGCGTTATAGAATTCTTTTAGCTCCATAGATAGGGGCCAAAATTAAGGAAAATTTAGTTATTAGCTATATATGGCCACGAATAGCTCCGGGCCTTTAAACAGTACCCACTCCACTATGCGGCTGTGTATCTGCGTTTTTTTGTTTCTAAGGTTTTTCATATTACTGTTGGGTATGCAAACGCTGTGCCTAACAACCCGTTTAACAATATCATGACGAAAATTTCACCTAACGCGCTACAATTGCCTGTAAAAATGCGGTAACAGCAGTTTATCAGCCTGTTAAACCCGTTTCATGCGGACAAAATAGTGTCCAAAATAAAACCCCTGTCTAATAAAATAGACAGGGGTTTTAAATTTAACTTAAGAAAGAATTATTCAATATCGAATGATGAATTTCGAATATCCAATATCGAAGTTTTTTTCCTTCATTATTCGGCGTTCAGTATTCGGTGTTCGATATTGTTTAACTATCCTCTTCAGGGGCCTGGGGGCCTGATATTACATCATACCGCCCATGCCGCCGCCGCCCATAGGTGGCATGCCGCCGCCTTTTTCGTCTTCCGGATCATCTGCCAACACACACTCGGTGGTTAACAGCATCGATGCGATAGAAGCAGCGTTTTCTAATGCTACACGGCCAACTTTAGTTGGGTCGATAACACCGGCACCAATTAGGTTTTCGTAAACATCAGTACGGGCATTGTAACCAAAGTCGCCTGTACCTTCTTTAACTTTTTGTACTACTATAGAACCTTCCACACCTGCGTTTTGGCAGATCTGGCGAAGAGGTTCTTCGATAGCACGACGGATGATCTGGATACCAGTGTTCTCATCGTCGTTTGCGCCTTTAAGGTTTGCTAAAGCAGCTACCGCGCGGATGAAGGCAACGCCACCACCAGCAACAATACCTTCTTCTACAGCCGCACGGGTTGCATGTAAAGCATCGTCTACACGGTCTTTCTTCTCTTTCATCTCTACTTCAGAAGCAGCACCGATGTAAAGAACAGCAACACCGCCGCTTAATTTAGCTAAACGCTCCTGTAGTTTTTCTTTATCGTAATCAGAAGTAGTAGTTTCTATCTGCGCACGGATCTCGCCGATACGGCCTTTTATAAGCTCTGCATCACCATCACCGTTAACAATGGTAGTGTTGTCTTTATCGATAGAAATTTTCTCAGCCTGGCCAAGCATGCTTAGGTCAGCGCTTTCTAATTTGTAGCCTCTTTCTTCAGAAATAACAGTACCGCCGGTTAATACTGCGATATCCTCTAACATAGCCTTACGGCGATCGCCAAAGCCCGGTGCTTTTACAGCAGCAACTTTCAGCGAGCCACGGATCTTGTTAACAACCAATGTAGCTAATGCTTCGCCATCTAAGTCCTCAGCAATAATTAACAATGGTTTGCCTGTTTGTACTTGTTTCTCCAGGATAGGAAGCAATTCCTTCATCGAAGAGATCTTTTTATCGTAGATAAGGATGTATGGGTTATCTAACTCAACTTCCATTTTATCCGAGTTGGTAACAAAGTAAGGAGAAAGGTAACCACGGTCAAACTGCATACCTTCTACAGTTTTCACTTCGGTTTCGGTACCTTTTGCTTCTTCTACAGTGATAACACCGCTTGTACCAACTTTTTTCATCGCATCAGCAATCATCTCGCCAATAACTTCATCGTTATTTGCAGAGATAGAAGCTACTTGTTTTATTTTACCGAAATCGTCGCCAACATCTTGTTTTTGGGCTTTCAGGTCGGCAACAACAGCAGCAACTGCTTTGTCAATACCGCGTTTCAAATCCATTGGGTTTGCACCGGCTGCAACGTTTTTAATACCTGCAGTAACGATAGCCTGGGCCAATACAGTAGCAGTAGTAGTACCATCACCTGCAATATCAGCAGTTTTTGATGCAACTTCTTTAACCATTTGCGCACCCATGTTTTCGATAGGGTCTTTCAGTTCAATTTCTTTAGCTACAGTAACACCATCTTTGGTGATGCTTGGAGAACCGAACTTTTTATCGATAATTACGTGACGGCCTTTGGGGCCTAACGTTACTTTAACTGCGTTAGCTAAAATATCAACACCGCGCTTTAAAGCGTCACGTGCCTCAACATTGTATTTAACTTGTTTTGCCATTGTCTTTTTTAATTTTGATTGATTGATTTGTAGTTAGAAGGGTTAGAAAAGTTGGAGGAGTTAGAAAAGTTAGTGTTATCACATTTTAACCTTTTTAACTTTTAAAACTATTTCAACCTTTTACAACTTAATTAAATACCGCGTAGATATCAGATTCGCGCATGATCAGGTACTCTTTACCGTCAACGGTAACTTCGGTACCGGCATATTTGCCATAAAGAATTTCGTCACCAACTTTAACGGTCATCGGGATAAGCGCGCCTGAGTTATCGGCATACTTGCCCGGGCCAACAGCCACTATAGTACCTTTTTGTGGTTTTTCCTGAGCTGTCTCGGGGATGTAGATGCCCGAAGCAGTTTTAGTTTCGGCAGCAGCGGCTTGTACAACCACCCTGTCTGCACTTGGTTTAATGTTTAATGACATAGTAATACTATTTGAAATTATAATTTTAAGTTTTCACTGTTGGTTTCACATCAATTATGCCAAGCCGCCAAATAAACTTGCATTGGCATACTTTACTGTTTTATTGTCAGCCTTGCAGCTTTAGCCCTGCTGCATACACCTGCAAATTTTGCTGTTGGTGTCATCATGTCAGGGCCGGTATTTAGCCAAAAAAAGGCCTTGATCTCTCAAGGCCTTTTTCTATTCGTTTAATATATATTACGGTTTTTTGTTCGGGGCTGGTTGTGTAGCAGGGCCAGGCAAAGTTACCGGCTGTTGTGTTTGGCCTGTTGGTTTAGACATTTTGTTGATCAATTCCTTTTCGGCCGGGTCTGCTGATTTTTGCGAACCGCCTTTTACCGATACGTTGATAACCAACGATAAAACCATAATGCTGATAGCCAGTACCCAGGTGCCTTTTTCAAGGAAATCGCCGGTTTTTTGTACGCCCATTAATTGCGATGAACCTGCAAAATTTGATGATAAACCACCGCCTTTAGGGTTTTGTATTAATACAATAAGGCCTAAAAGGACACATATAATGATGGTGATAATGATTAAAACTAAGTACATTTCTTGTTTATTAATTGATTTTCTTTTCTAACTGTTCAATCTGGGCTGCAAAGTAAAGCTTTTTTTCCGGTATTTTCAACATCAATTTTTTATAAGTAGCTATCGCTTTATGATATAGCATCTGGTCGCCATAAATGCGGGCAAGCGTTTCGGTCACCAGGGCATCCTGGTCTTCCGAGCTTTTTTTAGCCTTGTTTTCGTTATCCAGCTTATCTGCCGACAGGGGCTTTATCTGCGGATCGGTATGGATAAAGCGTTCGATGATGATGTCTTCTTTTTTGGCCGGGTCAAACGCTATCTGCGCTGGTTCTATTTCGCCTATGCCGCTAACAGATGTAAGGCTGAATATATTGGCATAATACTGCTGTTGCAGTTCGTCAGATGCAGGTTTTTTAGCGGCATCGCCTTGCGCGGCCAGGGGCGCGGCCGGGTGTTCCGGCGTTGCATAAGGCTGGTTTACGCCGGCATACTCTTTACGTGTTTTATCAAGCCACCACATAAAACTGTAAGGCAGGGTGTCGTCGTTATACTTTGATATAACATCGGCATCTTTGGCGCCTTCGGCAAGTTGTTGTTGCGCTACAGGCTGGGGCAATGCTGCCGGCAGGGGCGCTATTGGGGCAGCAGTTGCTTCGGTTGCAGGCTGTTGTGCTGCAACAGGCGGTGTAGCTGCGCGCAGCTCATCCAGTTTTTTATCAAACGATAAATAATCGGTAGCAGCAATATTGCCATATATCAGCTTCTCGGTCTCGTCATCTATATAGCTTTGCTGGGCATTGGCAGCTTCTTCGTCGGCCCCGGTGGCCTCAACCTCTATTTCGTCGGGGTGTATATCCGCCGCAAATTTATTGCTTACGGTTTCTACGCCTATTTCGTCTATACTAACTATTTCGTCGTACACCTCATCCTCAATATCTCCCTGTTTATGGAAAAAATTTTCGGGGCGGTAACTCTCAAATGATGATACTTCCTCCTCGGCAGCTGCCGGCTCAATCGCCTGCTGCTCATAAGCCGAAAGCGAGTGGTCGTAAGTTTCTATATAAGGCTCTTCGGGCACCGGTGCTGCTACGGGTTCGGCGGCGGCGGCTGGTTGTGTATCGGGTGTTTTTTCAGCTTCCGCCAGCGTACCCGCCACCTCCTCTTCTACAGGCATCTCGTTGGGCTCAACTAATTTCGATAGGTCCCACGGATTGTCAAACGCATCTTCTTCGTCCGCTTCATCATGTGAGGGAGCCGCATCATGGGCAGGCTCTGTTGGCGGCGCTGTCACGGGGGTATGGTAATCATCCGGCTGCGGCGCCTGGTAATGATCAGGTTCCGCCGGTGCAGTATCAGCAGGTGTTGGTTGCTGCGTTTCTTCCGCAGGCTCCTCTGCCGGTGTGGCCACAGCTGTTTCCTCCTGGTATTGTGCCAGCAGGTGTTCTTCTTCTGTTTCCGGTACGTATACCTCCGTTGGTATAATGTTTTTTACGGGCTGGGTATCTTCCTGCGTTACCAAACTTTCGTTTTCGGCAACAGGGGCATCGCTAATCGCTTCTATGGTTTCAGCTTCGGTAACGGCGCCTATGTTAAAGTAGTTTTCGGGCTCGGCAGGCTGGCTGCCATTGCGGGCTTTGTTCACCCTATCGCGTGCTACAGGCAGCAGCCCGTCCGGGTCGTGCAATATCTTGTAAAGGGCTTTTGGGCTAAAATAGGCAGATGCCTTGCGTACATCGGGCGTTTGGGTGGCGCGGGCATACATTACCTGCAACAGCCCGCTTTGCGGGTTATCCTGCACCAACTGTTCTAAATTGTGTTTATATAACCGGCCATTCTCTGCCGGGTTGGCCAGCAAATCCCACAAAATCTCCTTATGCCTGTTATCTATGTTTTGATCCACCTGGTTAAAACTACAAATTGCTTACCAATTATTAAAGGCCTTGTTGAAAATATCGTCGGTGAGCTGTTTGTTAATATCCTGTATCAACTGCTTTTCCTGCGTAGACAGATCGCCTGTAAAATCTTTCGATTTGCTGAACGCTTGCTCAAAACTAATCTTTTTATCCTTATCGTAGGTAAACTTTACGTTCACGGTTATGGTTAAACGGCTTGCCCCTGCAATAGGCGCGGTATTGCTGTTGGTGGCTTGTATGGATATAGGTGCATAAGTATAACCTATGATAGCACCTGAGAACGTTGCGTCTGCCTCTCCCCTCACAATATCTATGTTGGTTTGTGTGCGCACCCGGTTTTTCAATGCTTCGGTAAAGTCCTGGCTTAGCGTGTTCACCACCAGCGGTGCCGTGTTTTCAAAATATTGCACATTAAGGGTTTTTAGTTCCTGCGGGATAACTGAACCCTTAAGGGAAACCGAACAGGAATTAAAAACCAACACAACGGCGCCCAGCAATACCGTATTAAAAAATAGCTTTTTTGTCATATACCTATGATAACTATAAATTTAGCTCTTTTATTTTACGGTACAGGGTTCTTTCTGAAATGCCCAGTTCGTTTGCCGCCAGTTTGCGCTTGCCTTTATGCTTTTTAAGGGCTTTGCGTATCAGGTCTGATTCCTTATCTACCAATGATAACGATTCCTCCACTTCCTCCGCTTCCTGGGTAATGTTATAAGCATCGGCATTATTGCTGTTGATGCCGTTGTTTACCGGCTGCTGCAATGTAAAATGCGGCTCTTTATGCCCGCTTTGCGGCAACTCTATATCGCGGTAAAGCTGGGTAAGCGTTTGCGAATGGTTTTGATGGTTAACGCTTACGCCGCCATGTTCAATAATATCGGCAACCAGTTTTTTAAGTTCCACCATGTCCCGCTTCATATCAAACAGCACCTTGTACAATATGTCACGTTCGGAGAAATCTTCTTTGGGCTGGTTATCCAGGCGCATAGGCAGGTTACTGCGGCCTGTTTCGTGCGGGATGTAG
>CBFGNE010000004.1:0-19607 GCA_965649995.1 uncultured Mucilaginibacter sp. | reverse complement strand
TGTTGCCCGACCAGGATTCGAACCTAGACAAACGGTACCAAAAACCGTCGTACTACCATTATACTATCAGGCAATCTCCTACGTTACGTTATCCGCTCCGAAAAGGAATGCAAATATAGGACGATTTTTTGGAACTCAAAAGCAAAATTTAAAAAAGTATTTGAAACGGCTGAACATGCCCCGGCCAATCGTTAAAAAGTGTTAATCATTAGTCTTTTCGCTTAAAAAGCCTAATTCTTTTACTACTTTCGACTCTTCAAAAAACCTGATCATACAGCACGTTACGCTATGAACTATAACAAATACAACAATATTTTTGGCTGGGCGGCCTTTTTTATAGCCGCCATTACCTACACTTTAACGCTGGAGCAATCTACCAGTTTTTGGGATTGCGGCGAATTTATCGCCTGTATCTACCGCTTACAGGTAGCCCACCAACCCGGCGCACCGCTGTTTACCATGATAGGCAAAGTGTTTTCGCTGCTCTCCATGGGCGATAAAAACCAGGTGGCTTATTTCACCAACCTGTCATCGGCACTGGCAAGCGCAGCAACTATTATGTTCCTGTTTTGGACGATAACTGCTTTAGCTAAGAAAATACTGGTAAAAGCCGGCGGAGAAATAAGCGTTACCAACCTTATCCTCATTATGGGTTCAGGTTTGGTGGGGGCATTAGCTTATACTTTTTCTGATACCTTCTGGTTCTCGGCTGTCGAGTCGGAAGTTTACGCGCAATCCTCACTTTGTACAGCCATTGTTTTTTGGGCAATACTAAAATGGGAAGCACATGCCGATGAGCCGCGTGCCGATAAATGGATCGTTTTTATTGCCTACGTAATGGGCTTATCCATCGGTATCCACTTATTAAACCTATTGGTTATCCCGGCCATTGCGCTCATTATTTACTTTAAACGCGCTAAGCAAGTAACCACCGGCGGCACCATCTGGACGTTTATCCTCGGCGTTATCACTGTGGCGGTTATCCTTTGGGGCGTTATCCAATTCACGGTTAAAGGGGCTGCCTTCTCCGATCTGTTCTTTGTGAACACGCTTGGCATGGGTTTCGGTAGCGGCGCCATCGTATTCTTTTTGTTGGTGGCCGTTACCCTGGGCGCGGGTATATATTATACCATCAACCAGCAAAATGCATTTGTAATTATCGCTGCGGCTGCATTTGTTTTATTGCTGACTTTTAGCGCCGGCATTGCAGGCTTCATAGGCGCGGGTGTTGTTTTAGCTGCGCTGGAGTATGCATTAAAAGTGCGCGAGAAACCGGTTGCGCTAAACCGGATATTGATTTGTGCTGTGTTTATTTTATTCGGTTACAGCTCTTTTGTGATGATCATTATCCGCGCAAAAGCAGGCACCAATTTAAACAACAGCGACCCACAGGACGCCTTTGCGCTAAATAGCTACCTTAACCGCGACCAATACGGCGATACGCCCTTATTATACGGTGAGTTTTTTGATTCGCAGGCTACCGGCCAAACCGATGGCGCTACCCTTTACCGCCGAGGCGAAAAGAAATACGAAGTTGCCGGGAAAAAGCTGACCACTATTTACGACCGCAACACCCTGTTCCCGCGTATGTTTAGCCAAAAGCAAAACCACCCGGAGTTTTACCGCGACTGGATGAAAATGGGTCCTCAGGATAAGCCTAACATGGGTACCAACCTCGGCTTTTTTGCTACCTGGCAGGTGAGCCAAATGTACACCCGCTACTTTTTGTGGAACTTTGCCGGCCGCGCTAACGACCTGGACGGGCAAACAAATACTGTTGACGGTAGCTGGCTAAGCGGCCTTAACTTTAAAAAGGAATTACCGGCTTCGGTTACCCAAAGCAATGCTTATAACAGGCTGTACTTTTTACCGCTTATTATTGGCCTTTTAGGGTTGATCTACCATTTTAGGCGCAACCAGCGCGATGCAGGCGTTGTAGTGGTACTGTTCTTTTTTACCGGTTTGGCCATTGTGCTTTACCTTAACCAGGACCCCTTGCAGCCACGCGAACGTGATTATGCCTATGCAGGCTCATTTTATGCCTTCGCCATTTGGATTGGTTTGGGTGTACTGATGATAGCCGAAGTCCTCAGCAAAAAACTGAATGGTAAAACAGGTGCTATCATAGCCAGCGTGCTGTGCTTATTAGCAGCGCCGGTATTAATGGCCAGCCAGGAATGGGACGACCACGACCGATCCACCAAGCTTACCCCGCACGATATGGCGTATAACTACCTTAACTCCTGCGCGCCAAATGCTATTTTATTTTGCTTTGCCGATAACGATACCTACCCGCTTTGGTATATACAGGAAGTGGAAGGCGTTCGTCCGGATGTGCGTATTGTAAACCTGAGTTTGCTGGGCACCGATTGGTACATCCGCCAGATGAAGCAAAAGATGAACGAATCGGCACCGCTGCCAATTACCATGAGCAACGACCAGTTTAAAACCGGCGTGCGCGATGTTATCTATTATAACGATGCCAAAATACCCGGTGCTGCCGAACTAAAAGATGTTTTTGATGTAATTACCTCGGATAAACCAGATGCCAAACTCACCTATGAGAACGGTGAAACTGCAAACTACCTACCTACCAAAAACCTCAAAATTACCGTTAACCCGGACGAGGTTATTGCCAACGGTGTAGTACCTGCAAACCAAAGAGATAAAATTGCTACCGAAATGGATTTTACCTATCCCGGTAAATATGTAACCAAAGATAACCTGGCCATAATGGATATCCTTGCCCACAACAACTGGAAACGCCCGGTTTACTACACCGTTACCGCCGGTAACGAGAATATGCTGGGGCTGGATAAATACATGTACAACGAGGGCTTTTGCTACCGCCTGATGCCGCTGAAACCAGATACAACTGTGCAGCCATTAGAGGCAAGCAATACGCTGGTGATGTACAACAACGTGGTAAACAAATTCAAATACGGTAAGCTAAAAACCGCTAAAAACCTGGATAATACTTCTGTAACGCTGTTTTACCCGGTTATTACCCGCATGTTTGCCAGCCTTACCGATGCATTGGTAAAAGAAGGCCATACCGACCTGGCCAAAAACGTGCTGAAAAAATACCAGGATAACCTACCGGACAATGTATCATCACCCGATTTGGCCATCCGTAAATATTACATGGCACAAAGCGCCTTTGCCGTTGGTGATGCAGCGTTTGGCAATAAATTAGTCAAAGCGCTGGATGATTACATCATGGACCAGCTAAAATATAATTTCACCGTTTACCAATCAGACAGCAGCCAGATAGATGGCCGCAATGTGCAGCTTTGCCTGTCGTTGCTTAACGGGCTGGAGAACCTAACCAAAGGGGTTAACCAACCTGCCTGGGCCACCAAAATCGGCGCTCAGTTGAAAGATTACGAAGCCAAATTTGGCGGGCTAATTAACCAGGGGCGGTAGAGGACGCCCTTAACGTTTGGCCTTAAAGGAATAAATAGATCAAGCCCTGCAACTGCGGGGCTTTTTTGTTGCCGGGCCACTACTTGGCAAACGTTTCCGGCAGATTAGCATTTTAGGAATGCAGTGGCGATTGTTGAAAATTTGGAGAAATAACTTCACATCCCCCCTTTCATCGTCATTGCGAGGTACGAAGAAATCTCTACGCAGAACAAGCCACCATGCAAAACGGTCATACTAAGCAGTCATTCAAATCGGTTATGCGTAGCTTAGAGATTGCTTCGTACCTCGCAATGACGCGGGGGAATAATACGAAAAGAGCAGCCTGTGGCTGCTCTTTTCGTATATTTTATGTCTTTTTTCCCGTTTAAAAATTAATCCTCCAACACCACGCCCATGTTACAGAACTTCTCTATACGCTCTCCTACCAGTTCGTCGATGTTGCGTTCGCCTAATATTTTCAGGTCTTTTAGAAGTTGCTTTTTTAGGGTAGCTGCCATGGCAACCGGATCCTGATGGGCGCCGCCAAGGGGTTCTTTTATCACACCGTCTATCAACTTGTTCTTCAGCATTTCGGTAGAGGTGAGCTTCAGCATTTCTGCGGCGCGCTCTTTTTGCTCCCAGGTTTTAAACAGGATGGTAGAGCAATTCTCCGGCGAAATAACCGAATACCAGCTGTTATCCAGCATCATCACCTTGTCGCCAATACCAATGCCTAAGGCACCGCCCGATGCACCTTCGCCAATAACAACGCAGATAACCGGCACTTTCAGTATCGACATCTCTAACAAGTTACGCGCAATGGCCTCGCCTTGTCCGCGTTCTTCTGCCTCCAGGCCAGGGAATGCCCCTGGTGTGTCAATCAAAGTAACTACAGGTTTGCCAAACTTTTCGGCCATTTTCATCAGCCTTAATGCTTTGCGGTATCCCTCGGGGTTGGCCATACCGAAGTTGCGGTACTGGCGTTCTTTGGTGTTACGCCCTTTTTGGTGGCCTATGAACATTACGGTTTGCCCGTTTAAGGTTCCGAAACCGCCTATAATAGCTTTATCATCCCCTACCGTACGGTCGCCGTGCATCTCAATGAAATCATCGCACATCAGTTCGAGATACTGTAAAGTATATGGGCGTTCGGGATGGCGGCTTATCTGCACCTTTTGCCAACCGGTGAGCTTGCTATATATTTCTTTTTTTGCAGTTTCCAGTTTGGCTTCCAGTTCGGCAATAGTGGCGCTCATATCCAGCTTGTTCTTCTCTTCTACCTGCTGCACCTTTTCTATCTGCCCCTGAAGCTCTGCCAGTGGTTTTTCAAAATCAAATGTAATCTTCATACAATTTATTGAGCCGCTAAATTAAAAAAATGAAACGGCATATTGTTAATTATCATTTTTGAATGACTTCAATTTATTTATCTGCGCAGGGGCAAGCAGCTTATAGGTGTTGTAAGCCGCCATTAAAATGGCATTCCGTAGCTCGCCGTAATATAAACCGCTGCGGTTACCGTAAAATAGTATATCGCCATCATTAACTTTTTTCGACTGAAAAAGGTCGTCCAGCTTTGCTTCGTTCTTTACAATAAAGCCGCCCATCTCTATCTTTTTGCGCTGTAGTTCGGTATTTATTTTGGTGAGCGCAGCGGTTTGGGTGGGGCTAAGGTCCAGCTCCTTTTTGTATTTAAGCGCTTTTTGTGCCGATGGGTAGCCATTTAAGTCGGCAACCAGGCTCATTTGGTATTGGTCAACACCTTTCATTAACGCATCGTATTGGGTATTGCTTATGGTTTTTACGGGAGAGGGCTTCAGCAGGCTATCCGGCGTTTGGGCAAGGGCTGCGGTGCTGATGAATGTCAATAGGATGAGTGGGTATAGTGTTCGCATCATAAGTTTATTTAACGCTGGCAAGTTAATATTGTTCTGTAGGTTTGGTGTTGATACCTGGTTTTTCAATATCCCAACCTTTATTTTTAAACAAGGCTATACTTGCCAGGATGCCAAGTATTAACCCGGCTACGAACCCAGTTACACTTACACACAATATATCATTTATGGGGAATATTTCATCTTTCGTTATAGACCATAGCAACAGGAGAATGCATACTATTTCGATACATCCGGCAACAAGTACACCATATTTTTGGGGTTTAGGTGAAAAAAAGCCGCTTAAAACAACATATGTAAAAAATATAAATGCATTCTCCAGTGCGTGAATGAACAAGTAAAGATTATTGTCTGATTTCTTTAATCCCCGTAAGACAATAACTTCAAAGTCTTTATATAAAACCAGCATCCCGAATGCTATTAGAAGAGGTACTGTAATGGCTACTATCCATCTGAATATTTTCATTTAGCAATTTAAAAAAAACCTGTTAGATAACCTCCATGTACGTAGCAAAGCGACGAGTTGCAAACTGCTTTGCTGACCTTTGATTGCCGCGCTTCGCAATGACGTTGGGGCTATTGCTGATTTTTACTCCACTTTTATCACCTTCGTCCGTTTACTTATCCCGTTCTCATTAAAAGCTTCTATCTGGAAATAGTAGGGTACACCCTTCTCCATCCCGTTAAAATAGTACTCATTTACATTGTACACCATAATGTTGTTATATAGTTTATCGGGCGCTATGCCCATGTAAATGGTGTAACCAACAGCACCGTCGGTTTGGCGCCAGCGCAGCCACGAATTGCGGTTCTCTTCTTTGCCGCGCAGTACAATAAGGTTTCGTACGGTATCAGGCGCGGCACCGCCGCCCTTTCCAAACACCCTGAAGCCGGATAAGGCAAACTTGCCGGTTGGCATGTGGTAGTTGGTAATTTTTAGGTAGCGTGCTTTTACAGCGGTTTTTAGTTCAACATAATCGTGCGGTACGTCGGTTTTATTCTGGCGTTTATCAACCAATGGCCTCCATGTTTTTCCATCGATGGACGATGTAATTAAATACTGGTGATACACACCAGGCGATTTTCCCAAAAAGGTTGCATCCTGGTCGGCATAGTTTAGTTGGATGGCTTTTACGGTGCTTATTTCACCCAGGTCGGTTTGCATCCATTCGCCTTTATTGGCAGTTTTGGCGCTCCAGTATGTTTTAATATCCTCATCCACCGCTAAGTTTGGTACATAAGCGCCGAGGGTTGAGGATACCTGCACGGGTTTATTATAGTTAAGCAGCATCCAGCCGGTAAAATTGCTCTTCAGGTGGTCTTCCTTCCCTGCTGATAAGTAGTGCGGGTAATCGCCGTAAGCGGTGTTTGTATACAACACACCATCGTTATCAAAACCCGCCGGCCAAAACCCGATGCGGCGTTCGAAGTTGTTCTTCACATCAATCACCATAGTACTGATGTGCCAGTAATTGCCATACTTGTCTGCCCAGGTAGCGCCGTGCCCTGCTCCTTTAGCAAAGCCGCCCGGCTTGTAGCTGAATGGGTTATGGGCCTGATATTTAAAGGGGCCGAGCGGTTTATCGCCCACGTAAACGCCATCCCCATAGCCGCGGCCTTCGGTACCGGGCGCCGCGTATTGCAGGTAGTATTTACCATTGTGCTTGTTCATCCAGCCGCCTTCCATAAAGCCTGTGAGGAAAACGTTATCATTATTCTCGCCGAAACGCTCCCAGCCGTGCTCTTTCCAATCGAGTTTTATCATTTCCTTTTTCGGGCCGATCGGTTCGAACGTTTTGCGGTCTATCTCCTGCCCATACATGGGGAAGGTGTTGCTGCTGCCATGGTAAATGTATACTCGACCGTCATCATCGGCAAACATGCCCGGATCCCAGGCACCTACCTGGAAGTAGTCTTTGGCAGCTTTCCAGGTATCATGTGTTGGGTCGGTGCTCATCCACAGGGTAAAATCTTTGTTGTAGGTAGAGCCGATCACCAGCAGCGTATCCCCCAAAACCAATGTACCAGGTGCGCAAAGCTCATCGCCTTTAACCTCGTTGTAGGGACGCACAAATTTGCGCGATACAAACTTCCAGCTCAGCATATCCGGGCTCCACCAGTAACCAAACTGGTTGGTGCTAAAGAGGTAGTAATTGCCTTTAAAAAAGGTCATAGTTGGGTCGGCGGT
The DNA here is from genome assembly GCA_965649995.1 of uncultured Mucilaginibacter sp. GTDB lineage: Bacteria > Bacteroidota > Bacteroidia > Sphingobacteriales > Sphingobacteriaceae > Mucilaginibacter. Next base: position 12,119 of record CBFGNE010000004.1, on the reverse strand, counting down.
GGCGCGGTGCTTGCCCCAGGCAGCAAATGTTTCAAAGGGTGTATATCCATAATCAAGGTTAAGCGGGTTGCAATAAGTTAGCCTTTTTGTTTGTGCCGATGAGGCGAACGCAATAAAGCAAAACAGGGCTGCTAACAGGAAGCGGTTTGCAATTTTCATAGCCGGATGGTAATTGGTTGGGCAAATATAGGTATAGTTTTTTTTAACCACAGGGGCGGAGAGAAGCAGAGAGGTGCACAGAGCCTTGCAAATCTCTGTGGTTAAAATCAAGCCCCCCCTCTCAAATAAAAAAGGAGCGCCGGGAAATCCGGCACCCCTTTTAGAGAGATTTAGTTGATGAATTATTATTTATTGTACAATGAGCGTTGCTATAGAATGCGGTTCGGCGGATGTTTTGGCAGCTTTGCCTTTTATCCACAAACTGTATTCAATTTTTTCGTCTGTGCGGTTCATTACCACAACGGCAAGTTTACCATCCGTGTTTACGTAAGCTGTGGTTAAAAGTTTATCCCTGCTGGCGGCACTGGCTACGCGTTTTGCGCCCGGACGGATGAATTTGGAGAAATGCCCCATGTAATAGTACGAATTGGTATAGATCAGTTCGCCGGTGCGGGTATCGGCATGCACCGGAGCAAAGCAAAAATTGCCCACATGGTTTGGCCCGCCTTTTTCGTCGAGCAGGATGTTCCAATCCGTCCAGCCTACGGTGCCTGCGTTAAAATCGTTCATCATAGAAAGGCCGTAGCGCTCGCCTAAGGACCAATCGCCAAGGCGGGTAAAGTCGAATTTCTCCACGCAGCCTTCGGTAAAGATCAAGTTCTTATCCGGGAAAGCAGCATGCGTTAAACGGGTGTTATCAAAATTTTGGCCGGCACCTGTCCAGGTCTCGTACCAGTGGAAACCTATACCCCAAATGTATTTTGCGGCGGCAGGGTCTTCTAATATCGTACTGGCGCGCTGATAAAGCAAATCGCGGTTATGATCCCAAACAATTAGCTTTTTTGCAGCCATCCCACCTTTTACGAGTGTTGGGCCTAAATAGTTCTTTACAAAATCGCGCTCTTCTTCGGCCGTGTACTTGCAGCTTTCCCAGGTTTGGGTAGCCATCGGCTCGTTTTGTACCGATAGGCCCCATACCGGGATACCTTCCTTTTCGTATGCTTTGATAAATTTGACGTAGAAATTAGCCCAACTCTGTGCGAATTCGTTTTTGAGTTTACCGCCGTGCAATACATCGTTATTATCCTTCATAAAAGCGGGCGGGCTCCATGGCGATACAAACATGGTTAGTTTGCCCCCGGCAGCTTTAGTTGCTTCCTTTATAAAAGGTATGCGGTATTTTTTATCGTGGCTGATGTTGAAAGTGCTAAGCCCCTTATCGCTGTTTGATACATAACTGTAACTGCCGCTGCTAAAATCGCAGCTTTGGATATTCGTGCGGGCCAGCGTGTAGCCTATGCCGATGTTCTTATCGTAATAAGCCGCTAAAAATTCTTTCTGTTTCTCTTTTGGCAGCTTGTAAAAAGTTTCGGCGACGGCATCTGTTAAAGCACCACCTATGCCCAGCATGGTTTGGAATGTTTTGGTGGGGTCTACAAAAACCAATGTTTCGGTCTCTGGCGGCTGCGGGCTATCTGTAAAAGTTAAAGTACCTGCGGGGGCAAGGCGCTTATCTGTACCCTTTTCGGTAATAAAAACTTTCACCGTTTTATTAGCGGCCGAATAAAGCATCTTAGGCCTAACCGACTGCCCGAAAACAGTTGCTGAAAGGCAAATGCATCCCGCTAAAAAAAGTACTTGTTTCATCATTAGGGTTACAAAGAGAGATATTTTGTTGGTTACAAAACCAAAGCTACCAAAGTTTCGTTAAATAACACAAAGAAAATATAGTTAAATAATTGATTTTAAGTTATTTGCATTAAAATTGATACGCTTTAATACCAAGCGTCACTCAACTCAACCAATTAGTTATCAACTCATTCTAAAAACCATTCTGTAAATAACAATTCGCTTAAATCGCAACGCATTTTATTTACTGTCAACCTTTTTACCGGTGCCCAACCATTGTAAAGCATCAAGTATCAGCCTATCTTCAATAGGGTTGCCCAGTGTATGCGAAAGGTCTTTATTGGTTTTTCCTTCGTAATCTATGTCATTATGCCCCATGTTGAAGTAGATCATCCTATAATTCTTGTTCGTCCACACCACAGGGTAATACCCGCTATACCATATTTCGTGTTGTTTTGGCCCGGTGCCTAAAGGAAAGCTCGATGAATCGATAGAAGCAAGGATTTTTATATCGGGGTTTTTGCGCAGGTCTTTTTCCCAGCGGTACCACTCGTTTGGCGATGCTTTAAAGGTTTCGGGTAGATTTTTGGATGCCGGGTGTGTTCTGTCCTCTATCCTTAAAATGGCGGACGTTGGCCGCCAGGTGTTGCTGCCATATTGCCCCGAGGCTAAAAACTCGTTGTGGTACCAATCCCAGTCGGCATTAAAATCTGATGGGGTAAGTGCAAATGCTGAAAAATGGAAACCCATCCAGCCGCCGCCGTTCTTCATGTATTTTTCAAACGCGGCGCGCTGGGCGGGGTCCTCGGTACGGGTATCTAAAAATATCACCACCTTGTATTTGGCAAGATATGCCTCGTTCAGGTTGCTCCAGTTGTCGGTGCTGTCATACGCAAAACCGTATTTCTTAGCCATCTGTGGGAACCATTTATTGGCCTCGTGCACAAAACTGATATGCGCCTGGTCGCTTTTGGCGGTATAAAAGGCAATTACATTAAACCTCGGTTTTTTTTGCGCATAGCAGTTTGCAGCAAAGCAAAGGCACAGCAAAGCCAGCGCAAACGCTTTAATATTTTTGTTGGAAGACATTGGGTTTTATTGGTTTACTGCCAACTAAGTTACCGAATAACTTTAATAAGTAGTGCTTACTTTTTAAGTTTTATATAAGTTTCCACTATTTCCTGATCTATTTTCAGGCTGTCTATCTTCTCGATACCCTTTTGCTGCAGCGTATCGCCTTTAAAACTTACTTTAAAATCAAAAGAATGGCCCTCCCATTCGCGGTAGTTGCAGTACTGCAGGTTTTCGGTATAGGCATCGCCTTTAAAAGTGTAAGTGCCCGCGCCGGAATCGAATACGGCTTTACCGCCTTTCTTCAAATCGTGTTTAAAGAAGGCGAAGTGGTCGCCGTTTATAACTTTGATCATTTCATCTTCCTGGCCTTTTTCGGGGTAGGTAACTACAGTATCGCCCTTCGTAATTTTCACTGCTGATATCAGCTTCCAGGTGCCTTCCACAGGCGCAGCGGGTACATCGGCAATGGTGGTTTCGGCAGCAGGTTGTTTACAGGCGGCAAAAGCCAAAAGCGGGATGAACAGGAATTTAGTTTTCATTTTTTTGAGAGATTTATGGTGTCTTATTTGTGAGATTTACGTCCGTTGCCTTATCTAAATCCTCTCCAAAGGAAAGGACGTAAGGAGGTTTCGATAATTATAGTACGAGTTGCTTATACAGCCTTTCAATCGTTTCATCCCCGTTTATACAAAAGCCGGGGTGCACTTTAGACGTTTGTACCACGGTACTGCGCGTAGCTGTTAACCACCTGAAACGCGATGGGGCATCCAATAAGCCAATAGGGCCGGCATCTTCGCCGCCTTCGCAAATACGCTGGAAAGAGCGAAGGTTTTCTTCTACCCCTTCTATATCAATGTCTTTAAAAAAAGCAAGCAGGCGGTCTCTATCTACCTCATATATCATTTTAAGGTACTTGTGTTTGGCACAGTACAGTATCACCCCAACATTCATAAACTCCTCGCGCTCTACCCTGGGTACCACGCGGATAACGGCGTACTCAAATAAGTTGCGATCTTGCATGTTGTGCTTCCTTTACAAAAATAGCTGCGTTTGCCAGCCGCTTATTCAAAAACTGTGCATATACTTGCCGCTGTTCGTCCTCCGTCTCAAACGACCTATCGGTTAACCAGGCGTCGGGAAGGATGGATACAATGGCGTTGATAACATCCGGAGTCAATATCGCTCTAAATTCTTCGTCTACTTTGTCCAATTCTGATGCCATGCGCAGCAGTACATGGTCCTTTATTTGCACAAAAGGGCGCAAGGCTTGCTCTTCCCAGTTATCCATACTGTGGTGGAAAAACAGCGCGGCGCCATGATCAATCAGCCACAGTTCTTTATGCCACATCAACATATTGGTATTGCGCGCGGTGCGGTCTACATTGGTAAGCAACGCGTCCAGCCACACAATTTGCGAAGCCAGTTTTGGTTCTACCACCGTAACAGTCGGGTCGAAGGTGATGGCGCCCTGCAGGTAATGCAGCGCCAGGTTTAGCCCTACGCTAAATTTAAGCAGGTCCTGTATCTCTTCATCTGCCTCAGTACGGCCAAAAGCCTCATCAAGGTTTACAAAAACCAGTTCGGGCATTTTAAAACCGAGGGTGCGGGCAATTTCCCCGCCTATCAACTCAGCAATCAAAGCTTTAGGCCCTTGCCCTGCCCCGCGGAATTTCAATACATATAAAAACCCGTCGTCTGCTTCGGCAATGGCGGGCAGCGAGCCACCCTCGCGCAGTGGCGTAACATAGCGGGTAACATTTACAGTGCGTAATTGGGGCGTGTAATTCATTGGTAATTTAGAAGCACTAATATAGGGTTAAATATGTTTTTGCGGGCGGTAAGTATATATTTGCTACCGATGGAATTTATCAAACAACCCTGGCCCTGGTATGTGGCCGGGCCGCTTATTGGTTTAATTGTGCCCGCTTTGCTACTGCTTGGCAATAAAGCTTTCGGCATATCATCTTCATTGAGGCATATTTGCGCAGCTTGTATACCCGCCAACATTTCCTTTTTTAAGTACGACTGGCGTAAAGAGAACTGGAACTTGTTTTTTGTTGCGGGGATTGTTCTGGGTAGCTTTATCGCTGTTCATTATCTTTCTAACCCTGCACCTGTTGCCGTTAACCCCGCAACCACTGCCCTGCTTCAAAAACAAGGCGTCACCGATTTTAGCGGTTTGCAACCACAGGACATCTTTAGTTTTGATGCTCTGTTTACACTCCGCGGATTTATTTTTATTGTTGTTGGTGGCTTTTTGGTGGGCTTTGGCACGCGGTACGCAGGCGGTTGTACCTCCGGGCATGCCGTTATGGGTATCTCGTCGTTGCAGTGGCCATCGCTGGTGGCTACCTGCTCCTTTATGACCGGCGGTTTTATAATGACCTGGTTTATAGCCCGTTATTTATTAGCGCTATGAAGAACCTGAAATTCCTCATACTTGGGTTATTGTTCGGTATCATCCTAATAAAATCTCAGGTTGTATCCTGGTTTAGGATACAAGAAATGTTCCACCTGCAGGCATTTCATATGTACGGCATTATCGGCAGCGCTATTGTAGTGGCCATGATCTCCATCATGCTTATCAAACGCTTCAACATTAAAACCATCAGTGGTGAGCCCGTAATCATTCCCGAAAAAACTTTTCATTGGGGCAACGTTTATGGCGGGTTAATATTCGGGTTGGGCTGGGCTATTACCGGTGGCTGCCCGGGTCCGCTGTTTGCCCAAATTGGTGGCGGCTTTACAGTTGTAATAGTTACCCTGCTTAGTGCTATCGCCGGCACATGGGTTTATGGTTTGCTGCGCGATAAGCTACCGCATTAAACAAAAAAAGCGGGCAACCATAAACTGGTTACCCGCCTCTCTTTAAACTATGTATCGGCAATTAATTTCTTAACCTTCTTTTGGCGCGGCCATTACGTCCCTTTTACCTTTGTGGCGCTCTTTCATTTGCGCTTTTAGGTCGGTATAAGTTTTCAATTGGTCGGCAGTTAAAACGGCTTGCAGTTGCTTATCGGTATCTTGCTTTAAAGCTTTAAAGGCTTCGTGGTTTGCCTTGCGATCGCCTGGGTTTTTAGCTCTCAAGCTATCCATCTGTACAGCACGCGCAACAAATATCGCTTTCACTTTTGCCGACTGGCTTTCATCAAGGTTCAACTTATTTTGCAACATGCCTGTCATACGCTCGGCACGTTTTGCCGGGTCCTTTATGCCGCCCCTACGGTTGTGAGTCATAAATTTGTGACCGCCTTTAAAGCGTTCTTTAAGCTGCGCTTTAAAGTCGCCATACGTTTTATTTTGCTCGGGAGTAAACACAGCAGCAAGCGCGCTGTCGGTTTTTAGCAGCTGTGCTTTAAAAGCTTCGCGGTTTGCTTTTTTATCATCCGATTTATTTGCCCTCAGGCTTTGCATCTGCGTTGCCTGTGTCAGCAATATTGCCTTCACCTTTACCGATTGATCGGCACTTAGGCTTAATTTTTTCTGCAACATACCGGTAACGCGTTCTGCACGCTGCTCGGGAGTTTTGTGTTGCCTTTCTTTTGTTTGCGCCTGGGCTAAAACGCTTATGCCCAGCACCATGGTTATCATCAATAGTATCTTTTTCATGCTTTCTTTTTTTTGTTATTTGTAAGGATAGACGGGGTTGGCTGGGGATGGTTTAATGAGATGGTAAACGCAATATATCTTTATGTGTAAGTGCATGGATTTGTTACAATAAAACACCAATTGTACGAAAGCCACGAATTGCACGAATTTTAGAAATGGCGCAATCGCCCCGATAAATAGCCGCTTTTACACCCCCACATTCCAGTATATTCTCGCCAATTTTGTAATATCAAAAACTGAATATGGAGATTATCGGCAATAAATTTGAAGTAGACTTTGGCGTGGCTAATGCCATCTTGAGTTTCGAAAGCGAAACGCAGCTAACTTTTACTATCACCGAAAAAGGTGGCAAACAGGCAAATACAAGCGAAACCGTGGAAACAAAAATGACGGAGCTGCGCCCGCAGCTATGGCTAATCACCTGGCAAGAGGTAAACGGCACCACCTTAACGCAAGTACACGATTACGAGAACGGGGTAATTTATTCTAACTGGACATCTCGGGATGGATATTTTACGAATTTGAAGGGCACATTGAAAAACACCTAGCTTAAATAATCCGGACCTATTCAAATGAGGTGCTTTTAAATTTCCAAAAAAAATAGCCCTGCACTGCAAAAAACGGAATATTTGTTACCAGGAATTGTATTACTGTTTTGGGCTCCGAAAAACCCATACTAACAACAACAGCTATCAGCGCTATTAACGGCACAAGGTAATAACTCAAAAAACTGTAGATCTTATGCTGCCTGATGCGGGGATATATATTAAAAAACACAGTTAGGGAACATAGCGTGAGTGCAAGGGCCCATAATACTCCCGCTATCGAATTTAAAAGCGCAGCTTGTTTACCCTCTAAACCGTCAGAATTGGCTGAGTAAATAATTTGAATGAGAAGGAATGTAAAAAGGGCGCTTACTAAAAAGGTAAATAACAATGTTTTCCATAAATAGCCCGTGATATTGCTGCTTGTCTCCATTTTTGTTTCATTAATTACCCTTCCTCAGTGGCAGCCTCTTCCCGTACGTAGCCTGCCGCCACAGCCATTCCATTGGGCCGAAGTTGAAGTGTTTAAACCACCAGTTGCTGTAGATAACCTGGCAAGCATAAATCGCTAAGGCGATGGGGAAGAAAACCGCAGGGCCAATGTTGCCTGCAATGCCAAAACCCATTCCGTAGAACAGGATGATGGATATGATGGTCTGCATCAGGTAATTGGTGAGTGCCATACGGCCAACCGGGGCCAGCAATTGCCATTTGTTATTTCCTTTAGTTTTTATCCAAAACAGGCAAATGGCCGATACGTACGCCAGTGCCAGGGGCACAACGCTTATAGCGTACAGCACCGAATCTGTTAAACCAACCGGATCGGGAATTTTTTTGCCGTCAAACTCACACACCACCATGCCTATGCTACAGGGGATGCCTATAATAAAACCCCATTTGCGCAGCTTTTTGAATAAGCCGGTGTAATCGGCAAGGTTGGCGTATATCATTTTACGGCCGGCATACAGCCCGAATAAAAACATACCCAGCACCTTGGGGATGCGATTGGTTTCCAGCAGGTACCAAAAGCGGTAGGCCCAGGCCGACGCCTGCCAGTTGCGCCACTCCTGCCACCCTGCTCCATTTTTAAAAAGGTATTGGGAGATGGTTTCATCGGCGGGTATGCCGTTCTTTTTATCGATACTTTGCCCAAGCTGGTTAATATATTCAAACGGCTGCGCATGTAACAGCACTTTGATGATATCGATAATAACGGGCGAAGCTATGAGTGCTATAGCCCAAATAAGCAAGCCCTTATTGCTGCATTTATTAAACAATGGCAACAAACAGCCAATAAGCGCATATAGCAGCAAAATATCGCCCTCCCATAACACAAACAGGTGGAATGAGCCAATGAGGAATAATAGGAACAGCCGACGGTAAAATATTTTAAGCGGGTTGATACCACGTTGCTGGTTGCGCAGCAGGATAATAGAAAACCCAATGCCAAACAGCAGCGAAAAGATACTATAGAATTTCCCGTGAACAAAAGCCATCTCCGAAGCGCCCAGGAGAGCATCGACATAAAAAGTGGGCAATGCTTCACGCCGGGCCATCGAAAAAAAGCCGTACCCGGTAAAACTGAAAACATTATCTAAAAATATGCCGAGGATGGCAAAGCCACGCAGGGCATCAAGGATGCCGGCACGTTCGGATGCATCTATAGGCGTGGTTGTAGCAAGGCTCATAGGCAAAGGTTTGGTAAAACCCTTAAAGGTAATGATTTAGTTAATACTTACGGAAATTCTAAAATGTGAGAGCACACTCAAATATTCATCCTGTTTGTTATCTTTATCATAACGTTAAGCCAAATTGATGACCCTTATCATTGCCTATATTTTTTACAGGATTGGCCGGAAGCGGGTGATTGGAGGCTTCACAAGTTTTGTATACGGCCTTTTATTATGGCCGATAGGCATTTTTATCGTGCTAAACTCCCGGCGGCTGGATGATGAGGCAACAAATGCAGCCATGATAAAGGAACTTAACCCGAAGCCGCTTTAAATCCCTACTGCTACAAATGCCTTCAGCGTAAGCAAATTCTTCATCGCGTCACCTATCGTATTATTAAAATAGATATAAACAGTTTTACCCTCTTCGCGCCAGTCATTGATATAGCCGGCGTATTCTGATAAAACATCATCGGCATAGCTGCCCCGGTAACTGCCGCCGGGGCCGTGGAAGCGCAGATAAACAAAAGGCACATCCAACTCTAATAAAGGCGGGGCCGATTTCGGCATATCGTGGAGAACGATGCCCATCTTATATTGGTTTAACAAGCCATAAATATCATCCCGGTACCAGGTTTTGCTGCGGAATTCGACAGCCACATCCCAGTTATCAGTATTAGCCTGGTAAATATCCTGCAAAAGCATTTCCATCTGCGGGCGATTAGCAATGGTAATGCTTGCCGGGAACTGTACCAGCAGGCTACCTTTTTTATCGCCCGCACGGCTTATTACCTGCATAAAACGGGCAATATCGTCGGCATCGTAAACAATCCCTTTATTGTGGGTGATATCACGCCAAAGCTTAAAAGTAAAACGAAAACCATCGGGCACCTCACCCGCCCATTTAGCAACAGTTGCCGCCATAGGCACTTTGTAAAAGGAACTGTTAACCTCTATACTATTAAATAACGCGCCATAATAAGCAAGGCGGCTCTTGTCCTGAAATTCGGGCGGGTATGCCAGCTTATTTGGCACAGGCAGCACCAGTCCGCTGGTACCCGCATAATAATTACCCTGTACGCTCATGTAAGGATAATGGCGAAACCCGGTTTTTGTTTATTAAAACGCCGGGATATTAAATTAGCTTTTTACACTTGGTAATCAGTTCGCCGCCGTCGTATATCAGCAGGCCACCGTCTTTATCAATTTGGTAACTTTCGCCCGGGCGCTCTACGCTGGTATATTTATCGCCGTCTTTTTTTAATTCGGATGCCGATGGTGTGATGGGCGGGGTATCATTCAGTTTCAGGTCGTTGCCCACAAAGGTGATGGCCTGGATGTAGGTTTTATCGCCGGCGGTTACCAGTTCATACGCTATTTGTTCGCCTTTATCAGAGTGGATGGCCTCATCGTGCCAAACGCCAATAAGTTTGCCGGTTAGAGGCCGGCTGGCTACGGGGGCGACCGTGGCAGTACTGTCGGTTTTTGCTTCTGTAGTTTTGCTGGCATTGTTACATGCCGAGAACGTTACAGCGGTAACAACTGCTAAAACTTTAACGGAGGCACTAAAAAAGTTTTTTATAGAGATGGCATTCATAACGGCAAAAATACAAAATCGTTGTCACCGATTACACCGATTTAGGTTGATTTCACCGATTAACAACGCTTGCTTTTACAAACTACTTACTTAACTGTTCTACCCTCTCTTGTATCAATCGTTTATCCGTTTCGGTTTTGGCAATTTTTAGCGCCTGCTTTAAATTGCCAATAGCTTTTTCAACATCAATATCCTTATACAATTCGCCCAGCAGGGTAAAATAAAACCGATTATTAGTAAGCTTTAATTTTTCAGCTTCTATGATGGCCGCCTCGTTACCGCGCACTTTGGCTACCGCATAAGTACGGTTAAGCGCCGCAACCGACGAATACTCCAACGCCAATAACTGGTTAAACAGATGCAGGATGTTTCCCCACTTTTCGGGTGTATCTTCCTTAATAGTATGCCAATAGGCAATACTAGCCTCAAGGTGGTATTTGGATAATCTCTCTCCACCGGAAGCAAAATTCAAATACCAGGCACCTTTGCCAATTAATTCGTTATTCCAAAGGCTTTCGTCCTGTTTATGGTAAAGCACCATTTGGCCATTCTCGCCCCTGCGCGCTTCAAAGCGCGAGGCATGGAAGCACATCAATGCCATTAGCGCATTTACATCTGGCAGGTTAGTTGGAGGGTACCCGATCAGCATATAATTTAGCCGCATGGCCTCCAGGCAGAGGTCGTTGCGTAATACCTCGTCACTGCTTTCGGAGTAGTAACCCTCATTAAACAGCAGGTAAAGGGTAGTGAGAACGGGCTGCAGGCGGGCAGGCAACTCGGTTTCGGGCGGGAATTCTATAGCGATCTTTGCCGAACGCAACTTTTCCTTAGCGCGGTAAAGGCGTTTATTGATGGTTTCTTTATTGCTTAAAAAAGCTGTAGCAATTTCGTCTATGCCAAACCCGCAGAGGATGCGCAACGCCAATCCCACCTGGACCTCGGGCGCTATGTCCGGGTGACAAATGGCAAACACCATTTGCAATTGGCTGTCGGCGATGTTTTTTGGCGAGAGGTCTATCTCAAATTCCACCCCTTCGGGCGTATTGGCGTGGATAAAAGGTGTTACTTTGCTGTTAAACACCTCATTTCGCGCAAGCATATTTTTTGCCTTGTTTTTAGCTACGGTATATAGCCAGGCTGCAGGGTGTTCGGGTATGCCTTTGTAGGGCCAGGTTTCCATCGCTGCAAGGAAGGTTTCGCTGGCAATATCCTCGGCAACGTTCACATTCTCTATCCCGAACAGCTTGCAAAGCACCGCTGTTATTTTGCGGAACTCGGTACGGAAAAGATGGGGGATGATCTCTGGTTGCTGCATGCGGAGACTAATGCTTATAAAGAAAAAATAAATATCGAACACCGAATGCCCAATATCGAATAATGAAGTAAAAAATCGAAGTTCATCACTTCATCATTCGGCGTCCGAAATTCGATGTTCGATATTTTTCATTAGTGTACCCCATCATTTTTAGCTACCTGCCTTACTTCAACTGTATTGCCCTCGCCTTGCAAAACCGGGCAGCCTTTAGCAAATTCAACGGCCTCGTCTACATTTTCGGCTTTTACCATTACAAAACCGCCGATGGTTTCCTTTATATCGCCGAATGGGCCGTTGGTTACCACGTTGTTATGGCCTACTACGCGGGCATCGGCAAAGGGGAGGCCGGTACCGCTTACAAATTTGTTTTGCGCGGCAATGGTACCTATCCAATCCATAGTTTGTTTCATCCAGGCCTGCATTTGCTCGGGCGATGCAATTTTTGATCCGTCCTCGTGCCTGAAAATTAAGATGTACTCGTTCATGATGCTAAATTTAAATGTTATTTGAATAATTGTTTA
>CBFGNE010000003.1:0-21092 GCA_965649995.1 uncultured Mucilaginibacter sp. | reverse complement strand
GCCAAAAACAGCAGTTTCTGCTTCTATTACTTTCGCCATATCTTTCTTCAGGCGTTCTTTATCGTAATTGCCGCCGCCGTACATGGCCACTTCGTATTTTACGCCCGCTGCATCAAAGCCAAAAACATCCTGCGTACCTACTTCAATAGGAGAATCGTACAGGATATCAAAATTTGGCGCGGTGCGGGTAAACTGGTCGCCGCCAACCGGCTCAAGGCTGGTTGATACGGTTGTCCAATCCTTGTAAGGGATAATTTTAATGGTTGATGGCTGGTTCAGCATCCCTTTGGGGTATAAAAATATACCGGTGGTTGATAAAAAGCCATGCGTAATATCCACAAAACTGGTACGTACGGATACCTCGAAGGAGTAAACTTTATATTTTACCACCACAGTTGATACGCCTGCGGTATTGATATGCCAGGTGTTTTTGTTTGTTTTTGGGGCAGCCACATCCTTGCCGTTTGCTGTGGCGGTAAGGCTTTCTATATTTTTTGCAAACTCGCGCACCAGGTACGAACCGGGTGTCCAAACAGGCATTTTAAGGTCGAGGGTGGCTTGTTTTAGGCCGCTTACCGTCATCTCTATATCGGCATAGTGGGCTTGTGCTTCGGGGAAGGTTACTTTATACGCTATTTTAGCAGGGGGGGCAACCGCAGCGCCGGCCGTGGAGATTTTCATAACTAACAATAATAAATAAGCCAGGGCTAATGGTTTAAAACTTTTCATGGCTGCAAGTTATAAATTTTTATGTTTTTTAATTGCAAGGCAAAAAACTGCACAGTTGTAAAATGGTTGATACAAGCAAGCAAAGTACGGGCTAAGCGGTTAGTTTTGCGGAGATTATACATGAAGGTTTATAGGCATAATGGCTTATATTTACCGCGCATACCCTAATAATATGATGACCAATGCAAGTGCTTTTTTATTTATTGATAAACCCATCACCCTGCCAATAAGCCAAACATGAAAACTAAATACATTATCTACACTTTGCTGGCTTTATTGGTTGCCTTCCTTATTTATAACAAATATTTTAGCCAGCACGCTAAAGAGCGCGATGCCCTAACTGCGAGTGGCCCAGGCGGCGGAGGCGGCCCCAAAGGTGGCAAGGACGGCGGCAAGGATGCAAAAGGCGGCAAGGGCGGTAGAGCCAACCCGCCGGTATCTGTTGTGCTGATGGTTGTAAAAGATACCGCGGTAAGCAACCAGATAGATATTACCGGTACCATTGATGCCAACGAAAAGGTAAGCCTGATAAGCCAAACCGCAGGCAATATAACCGGCATATACTTTACCGAAGGTACCAAAGTAAGCAAAGGGCAGCTGCTAGTAAAAGTTTACAATGCCGACCAGCAGGCAGCCTTGCAGCAAATTAATGCGCAGATGGTACTTGCCCGCGATATTAATAACCGCAACAAGATATTATTGGAGAAAGAGGCGGTAAGCAAGGAGGAGTACGAAACTTCGCTATCATCCCTTAATGCTATGAAAGCGCAAGCGGATGTTATAAGGGCGCAGATAAGCCGTACCGAAATACGTGCGCCGTTCTCGGGCACTATTGGTTTGCGTAACGTTAGCCCCGGTGGTTACCTGTCGCCATCTACGCCCATCGCTACTATTGTAAACATCGACCCGGCAAAGGTTACCTTCTCGGTGCCCGAGCGTTACCTGCCTATTATTGGCAAAGGCAGCAAGGTGAAGTTTACTATAGAAAGCTCGCAAAAGGAGTTTTCTGCAACGGTGTATGCCATTGAACCCGCGTTGGACGCAAATTCGCGTACCATAACCGTACGCGCTAAAGCGCCAAATGTGGGTAATGTGCTTACAGCAGGTTCCTTCGCCAAAATAAATTTAACGCTTGACCAGATACCTAAAACCATTATGGTACCTACCGAATGCGTGATACCGGATTTGAAAAGCAGCAAGGTTTATGTTTACCATAATGGCATAGCCGAAGCCAAGTTTGTGAAAACCGACCTGCGTACCGATACCAAGATCCAAATTGTAGATGGGCTGAAACAAGGCGATAGCGTTGTAGTATCGGGGCTGATACAGATCCGCCCAAAATCGCCATTAAAAGTCCTTAAAGTTATTCAATAGCATATGAGTTTATCGTCCGTAAGTATAAAAAGGCCAGTTTTGGCAACGGTGATGTCGGTTGTTATTGTCGTATTCGGCGTAATTGGCTATACATTTTTAGGGGTGAGGGATTTCCCCTCGGTAGACCCGCCAATTATATCCGTATCAACCAGCTACTCGGGCGCCAACGCCGATGTAGTAGAGTCGCAAATAACCGAGCCGCTGGAGAAAGCCATTAACGGCGTGCCGGGCATCCGTAATATATCGTCCACCAGTTCGGTAGGCTCAAGCAATATCACGGTAGAATTTAACCTGGATGCCGATTTAGAAACCGCTGCAAACGATGTGCGCGATAAAGTGAGCCAGGCACAGCGCCAGTTGCCGCAGGATATTAACGCCCCGCCGGTGGTTACCAAAGCCGATGCAAGCGCAGATAACATTATTACCCTCACCGTAAGCAGCGATAAGCGCAACATTATGCAGGTGAATGATTTTGCCGAGAACGTGCTGCAGGAAGGCTTGCAAACCATACCGGGCGTAAGTACCATTAATATACAGGGCCAGCGCCAGTACGCCATGCGTTTATGGATAGACCCCAACAAACTTTCGGCACTGGGTTTAACGGCTACCGATATTGGTACCGCCCTAAACCGCGAGAACGTAGAACTGCCCGCAGGTAAAATTGAAGGTAATAATACCGAGATAACCATACGCGCACTGGGGAAGTTAACCAACGAAAAAGATTTTAATAATCTTATTATCCGTGCGGATAGCAACCGGGTAATAAGGCTGAACGATATTGGCTACGCCGTGTTGGGTTCTGCCAATGAGGAAACCTCGCTAAAGGAAAGTTTTATACCGATGGTGAGTTTAAACGTGGTGCCGCAGCCCGGTGCCAACTATGTGCAGATAGCCAAAGATTTTTACATCAGGCTTAAGCAGATACAAAAAGACTTGCCACCGGATATTAAGGTGAAGGTTGCATTGGATAACACAAGGTTCATCAATAACTCGATAGTGGAGGTGAAGGAAACCCTGCTGATATCCTTTGTACTGGTGGTTATTATTATCTACCTCTTCTTCCGCGATTGGCTCATCGCGTTCCGCCCGCTGATAGATATCCCGGTATCGCTGATCGGGGCATTCTTTATCATGTACATCTGCGGTTACTCCATTAATATATTAACCCTGTTGGGCATTGTGTTAGCCACCGGTTTGGTGGTGGATGATGGTATTGTGGTGACGGAGAATATCTACAAAAAAGTAGAAGCGGGTATGGAGATCAGGCGGGCTGCCTTCCAGGGCTCGGCGGAAATCTTCTTCGCGGTAGTTTCTACTTCGGTTACACTGGCGGCGGTGTTTTTGCCTATCATGTTTTTACAGGGCTTTACGGGCAGGCTGTTCCGCGAGTTTGCGGTAGTGGTGGCCGGCTCGGTGTTGATATCGGCATTTGTGTCGCTATCCTTAACACCGATGCTTAACGTTAAGCTGATTCGCAAGAGCCAGAAAAAATCAAGATTTTACGAGAAAACAGAGCCATTCTTTGTGGGCATGACTAATGGTTACACCGAGACTTTGGTGAACTTCATGAAGACGAAATGGGTATCGTTTGCGATAATTGGAGGCTCGCTGTTACTAACGGGCGTGCTGTTTAAAATAACCCCATCGGAGCTGGCCCCGCTTGATGACCGTAGTTTGCTGCGTTATTCGGTTACCGGTTCGGAAGGTGCAACTTTCGAATACATGACGCGCTATATGGATAAAGTTGCGCAGATCGTAGCAGATTCTGTTCCCGAAGCAAATGTGAATTTGGAGATCGTATCGCCATCCTTTGGTGGCGGTGGTTCGGCCAACTCTGGCTTTGGCCGTGTTGGTTTGGTACCGCCCGATAAACGTAAGCGCACCCAGCAACAAATAGCCGACTTTTTAAATAAAAAATTGCGTGCCATGCCGGATGCAAGGGCCATTGTGGTGCAGGAACAAACCATAAGCGGTGGCGGTAGCGGTGCGCGTACATCATTGCCCGTGCAGTTTGTTATCCAAAACCAGGACTTTGAAAAGATACGTAAGGTACTGCCCGATTTTTTTGCAGAGGTATCAAAAAGTCCGGTTTTCCAGGGGACGGACATCAACCTTAAATTTACCAAACCCGAGCTTCGCGTAACAACAGACCGCGACCGCGCCCGCGACCTTGGCGTTTCGGTAGAGGATATTGCGCAAACTTTGCAGCTTTATTACAGCGGTGGCCGTTTAGATTATTTTTTGATAAACGGTAAGCAATACCAGGTAATAGCCCAGGTAGACCGCGCCAACCGCGACCAACCGCTGGATCTGAAGTCGGTTTATGTGCGTAGCACAAGGGGCAACCTGGTACAGCTGGATAACGTGGTAAAAATAGCCGAAAGCGCAACGCCGCCTTCTATATACCATTTTAACCGTTACAAATCGGCAACCGTACAGGCGGGGCTTGCGCCGGGTAAGACTATTGGCGATGGTATTGCCGAGATGAACCGCATCTCTAAACAAATGCTGGACGAAACCTTTAGTACCGCGCTTAGCGGCCCATCGAGGGATTACTCGGAAGGTTCATCAAACATTGCCTTTGCATTTTTATTCGCCTTGTTGCTGATATACCTGGTGCTGGCTGCGCAGTTTGAGAGTTTTGTAGATCCGTTCATTGTGATGCTAACGGTACCATTGGCTATATCGGGGGCTTTCCTGTCGCTTTGGCTGTTCGATCAAACCTTCAACATCTTTAGTCAGATAGGTATCATTACCCTGGTAGGGCTGGTAACCAAAAACGGTATTTTGATAGTAGAGTTTGCCAACCAGCGTATGGAGGCCGGCTTAAACAAGTACGATGCGGTGGTTGAGGCTGCAACATCGCGCCTTCGCCCTATATTAATGACCAGTTTGGCCGTAGTGTTGGGTTCGGTACCTATTGCATTGGCGTTGGGTGCCGGTGCAAAAAGCCGTATATCACTGGGCATCGTAATTATTGGCGGGATGTTGTTTTCGCTGGTGCTTACCTTGTATGTAATACCAACCATGTATATGGTGTTTGCATCAAAAACCCGTAAAGACCCGGATGAAGAAACCGAGGAAGAGGCGGCGGCAATCCATCCAACGCATATTATTATTCAAAAACATTAAGCAGTAAAATGAAGATAAAACATATAATAAGCTTAATTTTTTGCTGTGCTGCTATTGTAAATGCAAAAGCGCAGGATGCTCCATTGCTTACTTTAAAGGATGCGGTAGAGATAGCCTTAAAGAATAACTATAATATCAAGTTATCGCAAAATAACGCTGCTATATCCGGCAATAACGTAACCTTGGGCAATGCAGGCTTTTTACCGACGGTAACAGGTAACCTTACCCAAAACAGCAGCATACAAACCACCAAGCAAACCCGCAGCGATGGTACGGTGAACGACATAAAAAATGCACACAACAGCAATTTAAACTATGGCGTAAACCTTAACTGGACCATATTTGACGGCTTTGCCATGTTTGCCACTTACGACCAGCTAAAACAATTGGATAAACTGGGTGCTATCCGCCTGCAGGATACCATCCAAAGTACCGTGGCAAACGTTATCAATACGTACTACAACCTCATCAGCCAAAACGAGCAGATAAAAGCTCTGCGCGGGGCGATAGATATTTCGCGTACGCAACTGCGCTACGCCAACGATAAATTTACAGTCGGCCGGGTTTCGCGGCTTGATGTGTACAATGCTCAGGTAAATTTAAATACCGATACCGCCGCGCTGATAGTGCAATTGCAGCAATTTAAATCCAGCAAGATACAGTTGAACCAACTGCTGGTTCGCGACCTGCAAACCGATTTTTCGGTAGGCGATACCATCGTGGTAGACCGCTCGTTAGTTTTGGGCGAAATCATTGGCAAAGCACAAACCCAAAACCCGGGCATCCTGTCGTCGCAAATAAACAAACGCCTGGCAGATATCAACTTGAAACAGGTACGCAGCACCCGTTACCCGGTGGTTGGGCTTACATCGGGATATACCTTTTCGCGCAGCAAAACACCAGCGGGCTTTACGCTGCAGCAAAATGCACATGGCCTGGCTTATGGCGTTACGGCATCAATCAATATCTTCGACGGGCTAAACCAGTGGAGAAGGGAACGCAACGCGAAATTGCAGATAGATAACGCCGACATCGATTACAAAAAAACAATGCTGGAAGTGGAAGCACAGATAAGCAATTTTTATGCTTCGTACCTTTCGGGGATCGATCTGATCAGGATAGGGCAATCGAACGTTGAGCTGGCGCGCAAGAATTTAGAGATATCTTTAGAGAAATACAGACTGGGCAACATCACCCCGCTGGAGATCCGCGAAGCACAACGCAACTACCTTGATGCACAATCCACCTTTTTTTCGGCACAATATCAAAGCAAAATGGCCGAGGTTACGCTTAAACAAATAACTAACAGTATTAATATTCAATAAAGTATATTTAATTGCTTTAAAAGATTATTTTTGAACATGCCTGTCCGCTATAAACTTTGCTTGCTTATTGATGATAATTACATCGATAACTTTGTGACGCGCAAGATTTTAGAAAGCGGCAATTTTGCGGATAGCATTATTGTGCAGCAGTCGCCCCACGATGCCTTAGCTGCAATGAAACTGGGGACGATAAAGCCGGACGTTATTTTTTTGGATATCCGCATGCCCGACATGACCGGCTTTGAGTTTTTGGACGAGTACGATAAGCTGGAACTGGGTACTGAGCACCCGGTAAAAATTTTCATGCTATCTTCCTCGCTGGATCCAACAGATATGACCAATTCTTTAAACAGCAGGCACGTAACGCAATTTATACATAAACCACTTACTTACGAGGCGCTCGAAGAACTTAGCACATGATATTAGTAGCAGATAGCGGGTCTTCCAAAACAGACTGGCTGCTTTCGGGACCGGATGGTGAGCCAAAAGCGTTCAGGTCGGTAGGGTTAAACCCGTACTTCCTCACAGAAAAAGAGATCCTAAAAATATTACAGGAACAGATAACCGACCTGCTGCCATACGCCCCCGAAATAGATGAGATATACTTTTTTGGCGCGGGCTGCTCCAGCCCCGACAGGCACGAGATCGTATCCAACGCGCTGAGCGCATTATTCCCTCAATCATACATTAGTGTAGACAGCGACCTTTTGGCCTCGGCATACGCCACCTGCGGGCACGAGAAGGGCTTTTGCTGTATCCTCGGCACCGGCTCAAACATTTCCTTCTTCGATGGTGAAGAAATACACGACGGGCAACACGGGCTTGGCTATGTACTTGGCGACGAAGGCGCGGGTACCATCATCGGCAAAACCCTCGTAACCGATTTCCTATACGGTAAGATGCCACAGGAGATACACGATAAATTTTATGAGGCTTACCATTTAGATAAAGAGGTGGTGATAAAAAACGTGTACCAAAAGCCGGCGGCAAACTCTTACCTCGCTTCGTTCTCCCGCTTCATTAGCCAGGCGCGCAATACCGAATATGCGCAGGCACTGCTCAGAAACATCTTTCAGGAGTTTGTAGATACCAACATCAAATCGTACCCACAATACAATAAGTTCAAATGCCATTTTGTTGGTTCCATCGCTTTTATATTCTCCACCGAACTAAAAGCGGTTTGCGAGGAAAATGGTGTGCATGTAGGAAAGATCATAAAACAACCAATAAACGATTTATTGGAGTTTATGGTGAAAAGGAACGGGTAGTTAATCCATCGTGTCGTAAACTACCCTTTACTTGTCGCCTTCGCAGCCCCTAAACAATTTCTCGGACCCCGATATTTATATCATTAAATATCAATGTAATGAGGAAGCTGATTTTAAAGATGGAAACCACTCTCGACGGCTACGTGGAGGGAAAGAATGGCGATATGAGCTGGATGCAATTCGATGATGATGCAACATGGGCCGAGCTGTTTGATATGCTAAACGATAAGGTTGACCTGTTCCTGCTTGGCCGCAACATGTGGCACGGATACCGCGACTATTGGAGGAAAGCACTGGCAGAGCCTGACAAGTTTTCGAAACACGAAGTAGAATACGCTAAGCTTGCAGAAAAAACGCCGCATATTGTTTTCTCTAAAACCCTCAAAGAGTCCGGCTGGGAAAATACAACCATCAATAGCGGGGACCTGGAAGCTGAAATAAAAAAGATAAAAGCATCCGACGGGAAGGATATCCAAATTGTGGGCGGTGCTGAGTTTGCAGCATCCATGCTTGATACGGGATTAGTAGACGAGTACCGCATATTGGTAAACCCGGCCATAATTGGCGGCGGCAAATCATTTTTCCACCAGATAAAAAACCGCCACTCGCTGCAACTAACAGAAGTTAAACAGCTCAACGGCCGGGTAGTGGCATTGGTTTATAAGCAACTGGATACTGACAAAAAGTAACTGCTGTTTGGTACTTGCTTTAGCAAAAAAGCAATCAGGTCGATCTCAGGTCTTTTTAATGGCCTCATGGATTTAAATGTAGCTAAGCCGCCGCGACTTTTTTCTTCAAAAATTGCTTTATCAACAAAAAAGCAATCCCCAGCACCGCTAAAATACTCCCGATTTTTGGCAGGTAATCGCCATACGCTACGTAAAAGGTAATGTCGCTGTTTAGGTTGATATCCTGCTTAAGGGCAGTTTTTACCCACCAGGCGCTGTGTTGCACCACATCGCCACGCTGGTTGATGAAGGCCGAGATACCCGTATTGGCCGAGCGGCATACCCAACGGCGGGTTTCGATGGCGCGTAGCTTGGCGTAATCGAGGTGCTGGTCTTTACCGGATGTGTTTTCCCACCAGCCATCATTAGTAATAATGGCGATAAACTGCGAACCCTGCCTTACCGATTTGGCAATCCACTCGCCCCAGATAGATTCGTAACAAATAACAGGCGTTACGCCAATGCCGCTTTGCGCGTATAAAACGCTTGGCTCGGGCTGGATGGTGTAAGCGCCTGTTGCCCCGCCCAAATGGGCAAACACAGGTTTCAGAAAGAATAGCGCATTGGCAAAAGGCAACGACTCTGCCCCCGGCACCAACCGCGATTTATGGTAGAATTGCACTTTAGCCGAATTTTCGATATTGATTGCCGTGCTGTAGCGGTCCCAAAAACCACCATCGGGGAGAGGCGAAGCCGTTTTATTTACAAGCTTATCGTAAAAGCGGTAGGTTTCGCCGCCGGTAAGCACATTGGCATTTTTGTACTTGTAGAGAAAGCGCCTTACCTGCAGGTAATAATTATTTGTTAAAGCACGGTCCTCATCTATTGGCTCAACAATAGCGGTTTCGGGCCAGATAAAGAACTCGGTATTTGGCTGCGCCAGGGAATCTGATAGTTGTGTAAGCGTCTCTATCTGTTTAAAAACAGGTATAGAACCTTGCTTTTCGTACGGATCGATATTAGGCTGGGCAACTACAATATTAGCAGGGTTTAACTGTTCCCGGTAACTGTAGTATCGGGTTAGTGAAATAGCTATGGGCACTACCAGCACCAGTGCAACTGCAACAATTAACTTTAGCCGCGTTTGTTTTAGCTGTGCTTCCCGTAACCCCACGTAAATTAAAAACAGCAGGATGTTTACCATCCATACCCAAATGGTACCACCATATACCCCGGTATACTCATACCATTGTACCCATTGGTGAGATACGGCGAAGCCGTTCCCAAGGGTCATCCAGGGGAAGTTGAGGTCCCAGCTTTGGTGCAGGTATTCGTAGCCTATCCAAAAACAAACCAGACCGATGAGCCCTATGGTTCGGTTGGTTTTTAAACGCAGGCGGTAATAAAGCCAGCAGGCGGTGCTCATTAGCAGCGGCCCCAGCATATAAGGTATCAGTGAAATGGGCGCGGCTATTACCGGGCCAATCATTTTAAGCGAGTTATACACCCAATAAACACACAAGGTGTTCCAAATAACAAACCCAATAAATGTGGCATTAAATATCTGTTTGCCTTTTTTTGCCGAGGTGGATTGGATAATGTTTTCCATCATCAGCAACATGGGCACTAACCCAATAAACAGCAGTATAGTGGTATAGGGGGTAGGTGGCCAGGCCAACCAAAGCATTAAGCCGGAAAATATAGATAGGGGAAGGTTTTTTTTCATCAGGTGGATTTTTTTGCCGCCTCACCGGCAAACTTATTGGCGTTAAATTCCTGGGTTTTACCCCGGGGGATAGTGAGGGAGGCCCAATTATTATCGGCAATCATTTTGGCTATGAATACAATTTGGCCAATATGGTATGGGTAGTGAGCCAACTGCCGGTTTATGGCATCGGTAACTGTATGCTTTTCGCCACGGATAAAAATATCGGTAGCCCAATTACTTTCGTTTAAAGAATCCAGTGCGCCGAACAGGCAAGCCCAACCTTCGTTCCATTGGGCCATCAGTTCATCGCGGCTTAGTGTATTGCTTTCAAATTCGGCATCCCGTTGCCGCCAGGGCTTTTCGCCGTCGCTTATTAAAAAGTCTGTCCATCGCGATAGCATATTTCCCCAAAGGTGCTTTACAATGGTGGCAATGCTGTTACTTTCGGCATTATATTGCCAAAACAGTGCATCATCATCCACCTGCGCCATGGCGCGTTCGCCTACCGATTTATAATACTCAAACTGTTTACGTGCGCTTTGCAGGTAATGGTCCATATTAATACTAATCTTCGTCCTCGTCGTTGCTGTATTTTCTCTTTTTCTTATCCACTTCAACAGGTGCAGCTCCCGCAACACACATTACAAACTCGCCTTTTAGCGGGTGTGTTTCAAAATAGGCCTTTACCTCTGTAACTGTACCACGCACGGTCTCCTCAAACATCTTGGTCAGCTCGCGCGATACGGATATCTGCCTATCGGCACCCCAAAAAGTGGCCATTTCTTCCAGCGTTTTTAATAAACGGTGCGGCGATTCGTAAAGTATCAGCGTACGTTCTTCGGTGGCCAATTGTTTGTAACGTGTTTGCCGCCCTTTTTTCAGCGGCAAAAATCCTTCAAAGCAAAACTTATCGGTAGGGAAGCCCGAGTTTACCAGTGCCGGCACAAAGGCAGTAGCACCGGGCAGGCATTCCACGGCGATATTGAACTTTAAAGCTTCGCGAACGAGGAAGAAGCCGGGATCGGAGATAGCGGGGGTACCTGCGTCAGATATCAGCGCTACGTTTTGGCCCATCAGCAAGAATTTGATGATCTCGTTACTACTTTGGTGTTCGTTGTGCTGGTGGTGCGCAAACACTTTGTTCTGGATCTCGAAATGCTTAAGCAAAGGGGCAGAGGTACGCGTATCCTCGGCCAATATCAGGTCGGCTTCTTTTAAAATACGGATAGCCCTAAAGGTCATGTCCTCCAGGTTGCCGATGGGTGTGGGTACTAAGTATAGTTTACCGGTTGGTGTTGGGTTCATCGTTATAGTGGCAGTAGCAGTTGCGGTGGCAGTTAATATATTTGCAATTAAAAAAAACTGCTGCTGCTACCTAATACTGCTACTTAAAAAATATCTTTGCCTAAAAATTATAATAATGCTGCAAGTTAGTTATATCCGTGATAACAGGGAACAGGTTTTGGAACGTTTGGCTGTAAAAAATTTCAAACAGCCCGAATTGATAGATGAGGTGATAGCGCTGGATGATAAACGCCGCCAAACTCAAACGCAATTGGATAACGTTTCGGCCCAGTCTAACGCAGCTGCCAAGCAAATTGGCGAACTGATGCGCACAGGCAAAAAAGAAGAAGCCGAAGCCATAAAAGCTAACACCGGCAAGTGGAAGGAAGAAGGCAAACAACTAAGCGAGCAACTGAGTGCCGTTGAACAAGAACTGCAAGATAAAATAGTGTTGCTACCCAACCTGCCTCATTCTTCTGTACCAAAAGGCATCACGCCCGAGGACAACGAAGTGGTGCTGGAGAACGGCGCCATCCCTGAATTGCCTGCCGGCGCGCAGCCGCACTGGGAACTGGCGACTAAATACAATTTAATTGATTTTGAACTGGGTGTGAAAATAACCGGGGCAGGTTTCCCTGTTTATAAAGGCAAGGGCGCCAAATTGCAACGTGCGCTCATCGCTTTCTTTTTGGATGAGGCCGAAAAAGCCGGGTACGACGAAGTAATGCTGCCGCTAATGGTGAACGAGGCATCTGGCTTTGGCACCGGGCAATTACCGGATAAGGAAGGGCAAATGTATTTTGTAGGGCAGGATAACCTGTACCTGATACCAACTGCCGAAGTGCCTATCACCAACCTTTACCGGGATGTAATATTAAAGGGTGACGAATTGCCTGTACGGAATACCGGCTACACACCATGCTTCCGCCGCGAGGCAGGTTCTTATGGTGCACACGTACGCGGGCTTAACCGTTTGCACCAGTTTGATAAAGTGGAATTGGTACAGGTGGTACATCCCGATACCTCATACGATGTATTGGAGCAAATGAGCCTGCACGTACAAGGCCTGCTGCAAAAGCTTGGTTTGCCATACCGCGTGCTACGCCTTTGCGGTGGCGATATGAGCTTTACCGCTGCCCTTACTTACGATATGGAAACCTGGAGCGCCGCACAAGGCCGCTGGCTGGAAGTATCTTCGGTATCAAATTTCGAAACCTTCCAGAGTAACCGCCTAAAACTTCGTTTCCGCAATGCGGAGGGTAAAACCCAATTGGCGCATACGCTTAACGGCAGTGCTTTGGCCCTGCCACGTATTGTGGCTACTTTGTTAGAGAATAATCAAACGGAGAGAGGTATTAAGATACCGGATGTGCTGGTGCCGTATACAAAGTTTGAGTGGATAGATTAAGCTAAAAACCTCCCGAACGTCATTGCGAGGAACGAAGCAATCTCCAAATTTGCAAAGCGGTTGTGCTAAGCTTAGAGATTGCTTCGTACCTCGCAAAGACGCGGTGGAGATAAAACGAGGAAAAGCGGCACAAGGGCCGCTTTCCTCGTTTATAGTTAACTTTTACATCCCTTTATTTATCGCCTCATAAATGGCATCCTGGATCCTTGGCCTGATGTTGAGACTGCCTAATTTACTGCTTACATTGGGGTGCACGCGGTTGGACAGGAACACGTAAACCAAATTATACTTAGGATCTACCCAAACGCAGGTGCCGGTAAAACCAGTATGGCCGTATGCCTGGTCGGACGCCAATTGCGATGGATATTTATGTTCCGGTATCGGGTCCCATCGGTCGAAACCCAGCCCGCGGCGGCTTATAGTGCTTTGTTTGGAAGTGAACAGGTCAACCGTTTCGGGCTTGATGTACTGCACACCGCCGTACGTGCCACGGTTCAGCATCATTTGGTACATAATGCCAATATCGTTGGCGCTGGCAAACAAGCCGGCATGCCCGGCAACGCCACCCATCAGGGCGGCGGTTGGGTCGTGTACATAACCGTCAATTAAAGTGTGGCGGTCGGTTTTATCATTCTCGGTAGGCGGTATCCTGTCCGCAGGGAAACGATGCAACGGCAAATAACCGGCGGTTTGCATGCCCAACGGGTTATAAAATTGCTGCTGCACGTAGTTGTTGATAGGGGTAGATGAGATAGTTTCTACAATCTGCTGCATAATGCACATACCCACATCGCTGTATACATATTGCCCGCGCGTTTTAACAGGCGAGTTCAGCATATCGGGCCACATCACCTCCTCAAAATAATTCTTCCGCAGGTAGTAGTTCTCATTCACTTTAGTAGGGAAGTTGGCAGATGAATCTACACTGTAATCGGTTGGCTTTACCTTGGTGAAGGTTTGTATATCGGGTATCAAACCTGCCTGGTGCTCCAAAATTTCGCGTACGGTTAAGGGGCTTTTGTTGCTCTTGCGCGCCAAGCCAAGGTAAGTACCGGCAGTGGAATCCAGCGCAAGTTTGCCCTGGTCGTAAAGCTGCATGGTTTCCATGGTGGTGGCAGATATCTTCGTCATCGATGCCACATCGAAGATATCAGTTATCCTGTCGGGTATCTCGTTCTCGTAGGTATGGTAACCGTAGGCTTTATTAAAAATTACCTTGCCATCTTTTATCACCATTACCACACAACCCGGCGTTGCCTGGCTGCTGATGGCCTCCCGGGCAATTTTATCTATCTCGTTTAAATTATCGGTTTTAATGCCTGCATCTTCGGGCACGGTATATTGCAGGCGCGTTTTTGCGCTTAAGAAACCATACCCATTTTTGTATTTAGGTGTATAAGTTCTGCTGAGTTTTTGTGTAACAGGCACCCCGCCAAATATGGCCTGCGCACTGTACACCGCCGATACCGGCGATAGCCGTGCCGACCACAGTACCGGTCCTGTAACATCATTCAACTTTACCAACGATGCCGCGCTGCCCAAAAGCGATACCACCACCGTTTTTATTTTTTGATTGGAGTTGATAAAATCGATGATCTGCGGGTTATTCAGGTCGGCATCTGCCAGCTGGACAATAAGCGTATTGTAAAACTTGGTATCCAACGATAATGCAGCAAGGGTTTTTACGCCGAGGTAATCGCTGCCGTTGAAGGGTTGCGCTTTGGCGTACTTGTTTAATAAACTGTCGAATGCTGCTGTATAAACGCTCGAAAAATGAATGCTGGCTATTTTGGCAACATCGAGGTTTTGCAGTGGAACCACCTGCTTCTCGTTATTTAATAGTACAGTGCTTAGTTCTGCTGCTTTCTGCTCTTGTACAAAAGCTTTGCCGGTAAAGGGTGGGTTTTGCGCACATGCCGAATTGAAAATGATAAACCCCGATAGAAGCAGCGTATATGGCCCCTGCTTATTTTTGCTCATAAACCTTAACACCATTTATATATGTCTTTATTACTTTCACATTTGGCAAATCGCTGCCATCCACCTTCATAATATCTTTATCCAGTACCACAAAATCGGCATATTTGCCAACCTCTATACTGCCTTTCTCTTTTTCCTCAAAATTGGCTTTTGCAGCCCAAACGGTCATACCCTTTAAAGCCTCGGTACGGCTAAGTGCGTTTTCCATTTGAAAGCCGTGCGCCGGCGAGCCCTTCAAGTCCTTACGCACTACTGCTGCATAAAACGTGTACATAGGGTTAATATTCTCTACCGGGAAATCGGTACCCAAAGGTATCCACCCGTTTTGTTTCATTAGGTCTTTATAAGCATAGCCGCTTTTTAACCTTTGTACGCCCAGCCGGTTTATTGCCCAGGCCATATCAGATGTGGCATGTGTGGGTTGTACCGATGGGATAATACTGTATTCGCCAAAGTATTTTACATCCTGCGGCGATACGATCTGAGCATGTTCAACACGCCAGCGCTTGTCGTTTTTGCCTTTTAATGCAGCGGCGTATACCTGCAATATCATCCGGTTGGCCGAATCGCCAATAGCATGGGTACACATCTGGAAACCTTTGGCGGCAATTTTGTTGGCCACTTCTTCAAAATGTGCTTTGCTGCTCAACAGGAAACCGTTCCAGTTTGCTTTGTCGGAATAGGGCTTCAACAAGCATGCGCCTCTGGAACCCAGCGCACCATCGGCATACACTTTAAAAGCGCGAACGTTTAAGCTTGGGGTTTTATAGGCACCACGTTTAAAAAGGTAGTCGTAGTTTTCTTCTTTATCGGCCAGCATCAGGTACATGCGCATTTTCAGGTCGCCTTTGTGCTGCAGGGCGGCTATGGTGCTTACCAGGGTATAAGGTACGCCACAATCGTCTACAGTGGTTAAGCCAACGGCAAAGCAATTGCGTTGCGCGGCTAACAGGGCCGATTGCACCGCTTGCTCGGTCGGCTCGGGTATTTTGCGGGTTACTATCCCAACGGCGTTGTCTACCAGTATGCCGGTCAGTTTTCCGCCGATGGTTTCTATTTGGCCCCCTGTAATGGTTTGGCCGGGTTTAATGCCTGCTATATTTAAAGCGGCCTGGTTGGCAATGGCGGCATGCCCGTCAATCCTGCTTAAAATAACCGGGCGTACGGGGAATAACGAATCGAGTTTTGCTTTATTGGGGAATTGCTTAACCGACCAGATGTTTTGGTCCCAGCCGTTGCCAATGATCCATCCCTCGGTATTTTTACGGGCGAAGGCGCTTACGGTATCTACAACAGCACCCCAGCTTTTGCTGCCAACCAGTTTTACCTCCTGCAGGCCAAGCCCGTATTCGTAAAAATGTGCATGGGCATCAATAAAGCCCGGGTATACAGGTTTGCCGCCGGCATCAATGGTTTCTTTAGCAAAGTATTTTTGTTCGAGGGTATCGGCGTTGCCAACTGCTATGATCTTGCCGTTGCTTATAACAAAAGCGTTGGCGGTAGAGAAGGCGCTGTCGACCGTATAAACCAGGGCATTTTTAACAAGCGTATCGGCATTATATTCCTTTTGTTTGCACGCAGCAATAAGGATAAGCAGCAGGGGCCACAATTTCTTCATAAATAAACAGGCGGATGTAAATTGATAAACGTAAATACTATATACAAGTATGTAAAGGTAAAGTTATGCAATCAAATAATTAATTTAGCATCGAAAATGATCCCGACGTAGTCGGGAGAAGGGAAATACGTTTACATGCCAGATATAATACAGCTTTTACCCGATTCGGTAGCCAACCAGATAGCCGCAGGCGAAGTGGTGCAACGCCCCGCATCTGCCGTAAAAGAATTGATAGAGAACGCCATAGATGCAGGTGCAGATAAAATACAGCTGATATTAAAAGATGCCGGCAAAGCGTTGATACAGGTTATTGATAACGGTTGCGGTATGAGCCTTACTGATGCCCGTATGTGCTTTGAACGCCACGCTACCTCAAAAATACGCAAGGCGGAGGACCTTTTTGCCATCCGTACCATGGGCTTCAGAGGCGAGGCCATGGCATCTATTGCCGCAATTGCGCAGGTAGAATTGAAAACCCGCCGCCACGAAGACGAACTGGGTACCTGTATTTTTATAGAGGGTAGCGAAGTACTGAGCCAGGAACCCTGCTCGGCAAATACGGGTACATCTATATCCATCAAAAACCTTTTTTATAATACGCCTGCACGCCGTAACTTTTTAAAAAGCAACCCGGTGGAGATGCGCCACATCATCGACGAGTTTCAGCGCGTGGCGTTGGCAAACCCGCAAGTGTTTTTAACCCTGCACCACGATGGGCAGGAAGTTTACCACTTGCCAGCTACAGCTTTAAAACAGCGCATTATTCATTTGCTTGGTAATAATTATAACCAGCGTTTGGTGCCGGTAGAGGAGGACACCACCATCATCCGCCTGAATGGTTACGTAGGGAAGCCCGAATTTGCCCGGAAAACCCGCGGCGAGCAATTCTTTTTTGTGAACAACCGCTTTATAAAGGACGCTTATTTAAACCACGCGGTGCTTACAGCTTTTGAGGAGCTGCTGCCTGATGATGCTTACCCGCTGTATGTGCTTTTTATAGATATCGATCCATCTAAAATAGATATCAACGTACACCCTACTAAAACCGAAATAAAATACCAGGACGAGAAGGCCATTTACGCTATCATCCGCTCGGCGGTAAAACGTGCACTGGGCAAGTACAATATTACCCCCACGCTTGATTTTGACCAGGAGAACAGTATAGGCCATTTGATAAGCCACAAACCCTTCGAGGAAATTGTGCAACCAACTATAGCCTTCAACCCGGATTTTAACCCCTTCGCAGCGGAGAAACGGCCGGAACGCGAATTGCCTTTCCTGCGGAATAACGGCGGCAGCAACGACCAGCGCTCAGCCATCCCAAAAAACTGGGATACGCTTTACGAGATTGCCAAAAAAGAGGAGAGCCTGCAGCACGAGATGCACGGAGAGCAAAGCACGTCTGTAAATGAGCAGGAAATTACAAAATCGGGCGAGAAGCAATTCTTCCAGGTGCATAGCCGGTTTATTTTATCGCAGATAAAATCGGGATTCATGCTCATACACCAGCAATGGGCGCATGAGCGTATTTTGTACGAGCGCTTTTTGCACCAGTTGCAAAACCATAGCGGGCTTAGCCAGCAAAGCTTATTTCCGCAATCGGTTACACTAAACAGCAGCGATTTTGAGTTATTGAGAGAGCTTTTACCCGATATACGAGCGCTTGGTTTTGATATACGCGAGTTTGGCAAAAATACCGTAGTAGTAGAGGGTATCCCGGCGGACATAAACAACGCTAACGAGCACGAACTGCTGGAACATTTGCTGGAAGGTTTTAAAAACAACCTGGCTATTTTAAAGTTGGATAAACGCGATAACCTTGCCCGATCGCTGGCGCGCAATGCTGCCATAAAAACCGGCGTAAAGTTATCTATGGAAGAAATGAACCAATTGATTGACCAGCTTTTTGCCTGCCAGATGCCAAATTTGGCCCTGAACGGCAAGCCCGTAATTACTACCTTTACGCTGAACGAATTAGCCGAAAGATTTGAAAAATAGCCCCAAAGGCTTTAAAAACACTTTATATAGAACATGCAATCACCATTTGCCAATTTAACACCGGTTGTTAAAAACCTTATTATCATCAATATTATTTGCTACATCGCCATGTTTGCACTTGGCGAATACATAAATTTAGTAAAATACTTTTCTGCATTTTATTTTAACTCGCCGAATTTTAAACCTTGGCAGATCATAACATATATGTTTATGCACGACCCCGGCGGCATATCGCATATTCTGTTTAATATGTTTGCCTTATTTTCTTTTGGGCCGATATTGGAATCTACTCTTGGGTCAAAGAAATTTTTCAACTTTTATTTTATTACAGGCATAGGCGCTTTGGTATTGCACATGTTTGTGCAGGGCTTGGAAGTGCACAACCTTATCGGTTCTTTCACATTAGGGGGAGTTGATCCAAACAAAATCAGCGAAACGGCACTACAATCAGTGTACGATATCTATCGAACACCAATTTTGGGTGCATCGGGTGCTATTTTTGGGGTATTGGTTGGCTTTGGAATGCTGTTCCCCAATTTAGAGCTAATGATACTTTTTATACCAGTACCAGTAAAAGCAAAATACATTATACCGGTTTATATTGTATTGGAATTATTTTTAGGTGTTAAGCAATATTCTGGCGATTCTGTCGCCCACTTTGCCCACCTTGGCGGGGCCTTATTTGGCTTTATAATCATAAAATTTTGGGGTATTAAAAGGCCAAACAATTTTTACTAATATTTATTGTTATCAATAGTAAATACAGCTGTTTTATATGAACACCCTCTGGAGAGATATCCAATACAAACTATTAAAGTCGGGCAATAAAATTACCCTGCTTATAGGTATAAACGTTATTGTTTACTTGGGTATCAATGTCCCGGCGGTGCTCGAGCAATTTATTGTTGGTTTTGGTCCGGGCAAAAGCAGTATTATTTTCTACACTAACAAATACCTGCTGCTGCCTGCAGATCTGCACACCCTGCTCTATCGTTTTTGGACGCCTGTTACTTACATGTTTATGCATGCCGGGGCACTTCACATCCTGTTTAATATGCTTTGGCTGTACTGGTTTGGGCAGATATTTGAAGAATACCTGGGCAACAAGCGGACTATTGGCTTATACCTGCTGGGTGGTTTAACAGGCGGGCTTTTGTTTGTTGCAGCATTTAATCTCATCCCGGCATTCACGAGCGAGAACGCTGCCGCAGGCGGAGTTATAGTGGGCGCATCGGCAAGCGTTATGGCCATTATAGTCGCTACCGCCACACTGTTGCCCAATTACACTATATCGTTGATCCTTATAGGCCCTGTTAAGCTAAAATGGGTTGCCTTGTTTATCGTGATCTTAGATTTTTTAAGCATCGCCGGCAGCAACGCAGGCGGCGAAATTGCTCACCTTGGCGGAGCGCTATTCGGGTTTGTTTACATTAAGCAATTACAAAAAGGGCACGACTGGATAGGCGGCATCAATAATATATTTGCACCCAAACCCAAAATGCGGGTGGTGCCTAATGATAACCCTCAAAAAAAAGCCGCTAATTTCCCCCGGCAAGAAGAAATTGACCGTATTTTAGATAAAATTTCTGTTTCGGGTTACGATAGCCTGAACAAGCAGGAGAAGGAAACACTGTTCAGAGCAAGCGACAATAATGAAGGAAAATAAAGGCTTAGGCTTTTTTGGCAAAATAATCTTATGGATAAATTATGCGCTGTGCCTGGCTTTACTGCTTAGCTACCTCGCCCCGTACCTGGATCCGCGCAAGGCCTGGCTTATCGCCTTCTTCGGGCTGGCCTACCCGCCGCTGCTGCTGTTTAATTTTATCCTGGTAATTTATTGGATGCTTAGGCGCCGGCTTTATTTTTTGTTATCGGTTATTACTATCCTTATCGGGTATAAAATATTGCTGAATAATATCGGTTTCCGCACCCAAACAGATATTGCCAAGCCAACCCAGCCACATGCTCTGCGTATAATGACCTATAACGCACACGATTTTAAACGCTACGGCGCTAACAACGATATCTCTACCAAGCACGAGATTTTAGAGCTTATCGCCCAAAACAACCCCGACATTATTGGCATACAGGAATTTTATACCCGCAAACGCGGCCAGTATGATATGATAGATTCCATCAAGAAAATAATGAACAGCGAGTTTTATTATTTCGAACCCTTCGATGTGAATTACGACCAGGCATCGGGCATGGCCATATTTTCCAGGTACCCTATCTTTAATTTCGGGCTGGTATCGCTATCGGGTAAAATGACAGGTAACCAGTGCCTTTTTGTGGATATACAAAAAAGCGATAAGAAGATAAGGCTTTACAGCATGCACCTGCAATCTATCAAGTTTGAGCCGGAGGATTATAAATACTTGGGGGAGGTATCCAAAAAAGGGAAAACTAACATGACGGCTACCAAGCGCCTGGGCAGTAAACTCAAGATAGCCTTTTTAAAACGTGCCGAGCAGGTTTATACCGTAAAGGCACATGCTAAAGAGTGCCCTTACCCTTACATCTACTCCGGTGATTTTAACGATACGCCAGCATCCTTTGCCGTTAACCAGATGGAACTAGGGATGAAGAACACCTTCCGC
>CBFGNE010000002.1:0-22298 GCA_965649995.1 uncultured Mucilaginibacter sp. | reverse complement strand
GATGATAAAAGTTATATCATCCTGCTAAGGGGCAATATAGCCTTTTGAATTGCTTTAGATGAATTTGTTATTTTATGGCTTCAAATTTTACTACCAGTTCCCAGCGCTTTTTGTTTTCTACCAGCTTAAACATCGGGTCGGCACTGTCGTTAAATTCGCAGCGGCGGATGTTGGTAAAGCCGGCATCGCGCAGCTCTTTCTCAGTCGATTCCCAATCCCAAAGCCAAAGGTGCTCCAGGTAACCAAACAAGTGCTTGGTTACGGCCATAAAATTGCGTGGCCGTACTTCTACGCCCATCATCATTCGTTTTATCAGGGTTATAGATGCTTCAGGGTCTTTTTTTACGTCTTTATCATTGATGTAATCGCGAACCAATACTTCCAGGTCGGGCATAATGATGCGGAAGATACCGCCCGGTTTCAGCATTTTATAGGTGTTGCGCAAAGCGATACGGAAATGCTCCAGCGACATATGCTCCAGCACGTGCGAGCAATACGCGCCATCAACTGTACCATCTTTGATGCCCGGCAGCCCCTCGGTAATATCACCGAATTGAACGTTCTTATCAAACCTTTGCCCGAGGCTGCTTTTTAATATCGCGCCTAAAATTGGCGTTTTCTGGATCCTTAACGTTGGCGAAACATCAAAATTCTTCCACTCGGGCGGGGCAGCCTGGCCGCAGCCATAATGCACGTATATTTTTTCTTCGATTGGCATTTTTAAGATTAAACTATCCGGTTTTCCGTTATAAATAAAAGCGGTGTAAATTACCGTTTTAAAGATAAGCGATTTTAATATTTAATGCCGAAGTTTTAAACCATATTGAGGGCAATACACGTATAAGTTGTTAATAATATCATTAGTTTAGCAAAAAACAAATACCGGCATGCTATCCAACCGTAATATACTGTGCATAAGCGGCACCGAATGGCATGGCAACTACATAAAAGCGGTGGTTGAGCTGATGAAAGTTTTATCGGCAGGCAACAAAGTTTTGTTTGTAGAGAACGCCTACACCTACAAGGATGCCATTGCGGGTGTAAAAGACAAAAACAAAGTAGATTATGTACAGGCCCTGGGGCTAAAAAGCCGCATCAGCCAAATACACCCCGAGCATGGCGGCACGGTGCATATCCTCACCCCACCGCTGGCATTCCCTGTAAGTTTTTTACCGCCGGGCAAGGTTCACCAGGCTATGTTAAATTACAATGGCTGGCAGCTGCGCCGTAGCATACGCAAGGCCTTAAAGCAGCTTGATATGAACCACGAGCTTATCAACTTTGTATCGTTTAACCCGGGCATGGGCCTGCAAACGGGGCGCAGGTTTAACGAGAAAACACTCATTTACCATTGTTACGACGAAATTAAAGGCGCAGGCCTCTGGCTGAGTAAACACGGCATAAAGCTGGAGCAAATGTTCATGAAAATGGTGGATGCGGTTATCGTAACCTCAAAAGGCTTATACACCAGTAAATGTGCAGAAACCAAACGCTGTTATATAGTACACAATGCCGTTAAGGCCTCGCTTTTTCGCCAGGGTTTTAACCCCGTTGTTAGCCCCGATAAAAAGATAATTGGCTACGTAGGCAGTGTGGACGACAGGTTGGATTACGACATACTTCAATACCT
Organism: uncultured Mucilaginibacter sp.; assembly: GCA_965649995.1. Lineage (GTDB taxonomy): Bacteria > Bacteroidota > Bacteroidia > Sphingobacteriales > Sphingobacteriaceae > Mucilaginibacter. Next base: position 20,668 of record CBFGNE010000002.1, on the reverse strand, counting down.
GTTTACGCAAATGCCCGATGCTACTTTCACCTTTGTTGGCCGGATAATGAGCGAGCGGGGCGAGGCTATCCTTAAAAAATACAACAACGTAAAGCTGGAAGGTGCCAAAACACCAGAACTGCTGCCCGCTTACTCCAAAGACTTCTCTGTGGGGATAATTCCTTTTATAAAGGATGATTTTACGCGGGGCATTTACCCCATGAAGATAAACGAGTACCTGGCCGCCGGCTTGCCCGTGGTAAGTACCGATTTTAGCGACTTGTCGGATTTTGAGGAGATCATCAAGATATCGGATAACAAAGAGGGTTTCCTGAAATATATTTTGGAAGAAATAAACACAGATACTACCGCCAAGCGCGAAAGCCGGCTGGCCATGGCCGAAGGCAACACTTGGGGCAAACGCGCCGACGAACTTTCTGAGGTGATAGAAAAGGTGGAGAAAGAACTGTATCCCGCCAAACCCTGAGCCCCCTAATGCCCGAAGTATTAAAGCGGTACCTTAGCCACAACGCCAGCATCGGCGATACGGAGCTTGATATCATTGCCGGCCATTTTAAACCGCTAAAGGCCAAACGCGGTACCCTTTTATGCAGCCAGGGCGAAATTTGCAACAAGCTTTACTTTATTAACAAAGGCAGCCTTCGGGTTTATTACCTGTCAGAGCAGGGGCAGGAGCGTACGCGGTTTTTTGCCTTTGAGGGGATGGTGGCAACTTCGCTTGCGGGTTTTGTATCGGCCGAACCCTCGTTCGAGTTTGTGGAGGTATTGGAGGCTGCCGAACTGCTGGCCATTACCCGTGCCGATTTTTTTAAACTAACGGAGGAGTTTACATCCTTTAAGGATTTTTATTGCCGCCTGCTGGAATCGGCCTACATCCACAACAACCACCGGCTGGAAAGTACCGTAATGCTTACGGCGATAGAACGGTACCGGCAACTGCTGGCTCAAAACCCGCGGGTTGTACAGCGCCTGCCAAATAAGATCGTTGCCTCATACCTCGATATCAGCCCCGAAACCTTAAGCCGCCTAAAATCCGTATGATTTTATTGACCTGCATCAATGCGCAGCAAGTTGCGCCGGGCTATCCTTGTTAAAAATTATTTAACCATGAATTTCGACCCGGAAAACAAAGTAGTAAAATTATGCGCCCAAGGCATGCAGGCAGAGGCTGAAGGTAAAATTGAAGAAGCAAACGCCCGCTTTAAGCAAGCCTGGGAGGCTGCCACAGATGATTTTGAGCGCTTCACCGCAGCCCACTATTGCGCCCGCAACCAACCCGACCCATTAGTAAACCTGCAGTGGAATTTGGATGCGCTGAAATATGCCGATGCCGTTAATGAGGAGTCGCTGAAAGGGCACTACCCCTCGCTGTACCTCAACATCGCCAAATCGTACGAAACGCTGGCAGACCTCGCCACCGCCGCCGCCTATTACCAGTTGGCTGCCGACAACGCCATACACTTGCCTGAAGGCGGCTACGGCAATATGCTAAAAGCCGGCATAGCTGATGGCTTAAAACGCACCGGGATAAGGCCCTTCAGCAATTCGGTTTTGGATGAACTGATAAACGCCTGGTGCGAGCGAAAAGACCTGCGCCCGTTATCGCTGGTGCTACCTGCCTACCTGCAATGCATGGGTACGGAAGGCGATATCAATAAACTTATAACTGCCCTGAGCTATTTAAGTGCAACGAGATGCCTTGGCGCGGAAGAGCAGGGGAAGGTGGAGGGGGTGATAACAGAGCTCGCGGGTTGATTGCCGCCTGTCCTACCCCCAACGTCATTGCGAGGTACGAAGCAATCTCCCGATAAGCAGAGCGGCTTGCAAAGCGGAACGTCCTGCGTAGAGATTGCTTCGTACCTCGCAATGACGACGATGTAAACTCGGTGAAATCATTGCAAAAAGATCGGTGTAATCGGGGAGTTAAAATCGGTGTAATCCCAACCTACAGATACGTTACCCCGTCAAATATCGACCGTGTATAATAAATTGGCTTAAAAGCTTCTTCATCTACAAACTCGCAGGCGGCGCGGATATTGGTACAGAAAACGTCACCGAAAATACTGGCAATGGCGGCATCGGCGGCATCGCGGCCGGTCGCTATTTTAACCAGCCCGTTTAGCGGTATCAGCCTTGTAGCATCAAAAAGCACCCAATCGCCACCCAAATAGGCTTCAAAACAGGCATGGAAATCGGGCGGGTTTAGCTGATAAGCATAACCGGTAAAATAACGGGCGGGTATGGTCAAGGCGCGGCAAAGGGCTATCCCCAGGTGCGCAAAATCGCGGCAAACACCGGCTTGCTGGGTAACGGTATCGTAAGCAGATGTTTCTGAATTGGTGAAACCGCTCAGGTACTCCACGTTTTTATATATCCAGTCGGTAATGGCAAACACCTGCTCAAACGAGGTGCTTATTTTTCCGAAGGTGTTATTGGCCAAACGGTACAGCTTGTCCGACTGGCAATACCTGCTTGGGTTAAGGTACGGCAATACCGATGCATCAAACTTGGCAACGGGTATCTCCTCCACGTTAGAGTGGTCTTTCACCTCGTAGTAATTATCTACAATAGCCTCATACTTTATATTGATGAGCCCGGTTTCCGGGATATCCAGCCGGGCAAAACGGTTCTCGCCGTTCATGGCGTTCAGTTCTTCAATTTTTATGTAAGGGGAGATCAGCAGCGTCTCGTTCAGTACGGTTTGGTGTGCTGTACGTAGTGCGTGTATGTTTAGTATTAAGGTGCTCGGCGCCTTCACTTCATATTCCAACTCCGCCGATACTTTAAATTTCATTGTGCTATTTTGGTAATTTTTTAAACGCTTTGTCCATCCATTCGCCCGGTATATTTATCAGGGCATTTTTTAATTCTTCGTCCCACTGGGCAGATATATCCGCCATATCGCGCTGCGTATAACGCTGCTCTACCAGTTCAAATGTGCCCCTTTTATACAGCGCCACATCTATAGGGAAGTCTACATTATTACTGCTTACCCGCGTGCTGTCAAAAGAGAGGAAACCGGCCTTTAAAGCCAGTTTCATGTCTGAATCTTCATTCAATATACGGTTAAGTATGGCCTTGCCATGCCCCGAGTTGCCTATCACTACAAACGGTGCGCCAAGCCCAAGTTCCACCCAGTTCCCCTCGGGGTAAAGCAAAAATAATTTGTGTTCGTCGTCGTCGCGTAGCTGCCCGCCAATTATAGTGTGAAAGTCAAACTTAAAGCCATTCTTCTCCAATGTTTCACGGTCCTCATCAGCAACACGCCGCACTTGCTGCCCGAAGGCGTTTACAGCCTGGTAAAGTTTGCTAAATTCTTCGGTCTCCAGCAGCTCATCAAAATAAACAAGGGCCTTATCCCTTACGCTGCGCAGCCCGCTGGTCATCACAAACAACGAGTAATGCTCTTTTTGAATAATGGTGATCTTCTTCTTAACTGTCGTATCTGTACCGGTGGTGATACGGGTATCGGCTATAGCTACTAATCCTTCTTTAACCTTAATTCCTAAGCAGTAAGTCATCCTAAAAAAATATATTTATAATCCCGTTTATTGCTGCTGCTGTTGTTGCTGCTGCTGAATTATTTCCATATACCTTTCGTAACTGTTGCGCGATGCAGTTTTTGGTTCGGCTACCGGAAATGTTGAAACGGTAAATATATCTTTTTCTTGCGGTAAATAGGTCTCATCCTGGTAACCTACCGAAACCGATACCTCCAGTATATGCCTTGCCGAGCCTTTGTAAACGCCCTTAACCGGCGAGCAATCGCTAAAATTGCGGCCTACGGCCAGGCGTACGTGCATTTCGTTGGCTACGCAGTTATTGGTAGGGTCTAAACCCAGCCATCCATATCCGGGCAGGTAAGCTTCTGCCCAGGCGTGGGTTGCGCCTTCTCCGCGCATGCCATCGCGGTTGGGGCAAATGTAACCGCTTACATAGCGGGCAGGTATGCCTACCAGGCGCAGCATCACCATTAGTATGTGGGCAAAATCCTGGCAAACGCCGGCTTTAAGCGCCCATATCTCGTCCAGCGTAGTTTCTACAGTGGTTACGCCTTTTATGTATTCAAAATTTTTGTAAACGTATTCGGTAAATTTTAAGGCTGCACGGTATGGGGTATCGTTGGTTTGGCGCTCGCCCTCTACAATCGGGAACAGTTCGCTCAGCCCTTCAAAATATTCCTGTTTTAAGAAATCTATGTATGGTACAATGTATTTAATGCTGTATAATTCATCCCATTGTGCTATCGAATCCACCTCATCGGTTGGCAAAGGCCGCGGGTGCGTGTTTACCAATACCTGCGAATTGATCACCAGTATATTATGCGGTTCGGTATAGGTAAAGCTGCCTACCTCGTTGCCATAATAATCTACATAAGTATCTATTTGCGGGTGCCCGGTAATATTAAGGTCGTGGTTTAAAACATCCTGGTAGATATCTACAATAGGGAATAGGATGATCTTATTGGCACTGTCTCTAACCAGGTTATCATACGAATATTTGGTAATGTGCTGTATCTTAAATTCGGGCATGGCTTATCAATGTTTTAATTTGACGATTTGGAAATTTGAAAATGGAGCACCGGAATACGTGCATTTTCAAACCTTCAAATTATCTCATTTTTGAATTCAATTAGTTAGGAGTTTGCAAAGTAGTATTCGTTTAGCGAATTACCAATTTTATACAGGTCATCTTTTATTAATGTTAAAAATTGGTGCAAACCCTGGTTGGTAATGCTTTTTACCGAACTGTATTTGATATTGCTTTGCAGCCGGCCTACCTGGAAGGATATCTCGCGGTAATCATTCACATTGCTGTTGTTCTTCAGCCTGTCGAAATACCGCTGGATGTTGTTTACCGAATAAATAACCGAGCGCGGAAAATCATTGTTTAATATGATTTGCTCTATCACGTTCTGCGCCTCCAGCCCGTCGCGGTAGGTTTTAAGGTACAGCTCGTATCCGCCTATAGATAAAAGCAAGTGTTTCCAGTAAGTAATATCGGTTAATAAAGTTGGGTTGCTGTTGGTTGGCTTGTATTTTATATCGAGGATATCAATCGACTGGATGGCCCGCTCCAAATACTTGCCAATATTCATAAAGCTGCGCCCCTGCCCGCGCTCCATAGTTATCTCCGCGGTGCCGTAGTATAGCATTACCTGTTTAATTATAACATCCAGCACCGTTATCGGGTCTTCCCGTTGCAGGCGGATGTCCAGCTTAGGATCTTTTACAGTGTGGTAGTACTCATTAAGGCATTGCCATAAATCCTTGGGGATATGCTCCTGTACGCTGCGGGCGTTTTCGCGGGCGAAGGTGATGATGTTAAGGATGGAATTTTGGTTGCTTTTATCAGTAACCATATAGCGCAAAACAGCACGGCTATCGTTGCCCAGCTTTTCTTCCAGTTCTTCGTCCAGCCCCGAAAAAATACGGATAACCGGCGCCCAGGTAAACCCTTCGGTAGAATCCTGCGAGGAATTATAGTTTATTTTCAGCATCCTCAGGATACCATCGCTCCGTTCTATATAACGGCTTAACCAATAAAAACTTGCTGCTACCCTGCTTAACATAATTTCTCTATTTCGGATTTCGAATGTTCGATTTCGGATTTATTTTTAATGTCGATTTTTTTATTTCTAATATTTGATAGTTCGAATAACATCTCTTTTTCCTGATTGTAGCGTATGTTTCTTTCTTGGTTCTTGATTCTCACAGTCTTGCTTCTATCCCCCGCCTCACGGTGTTGGCGGGCTCAATACCCATGTGTCCTTACTGCCGCCACCCTGCGAGCTGTTTACTACCAGCGAGCCCTCGGTTAGGGCCACGCGGGTTAGGCCGCCCGGCACAATCTCTATCCCATCCGGGCCGCAAAGGGCGTAAGGCCGCAGGTCTATACGCCTTGGCTGTAATAGGCCGCCTATATAGCACGGGGCTGCCGAGAGGCTTATGGTTGGCTGCGCAATAAAGTTGCGCGGGTCCTTCATTATCTCCAGCTTATACTCTTCAATTTCCTCTTCGGTTGATGCATGGCCCATTAGCATACCATAGCCACCGCTGCCATTGGTTTTCTTCACCACCATATTATTGATGTTTTTAAAAACATGCTCCCGTTCGTCGGCATTGCTGAGGCGGTGGGTGGGTACGTTCTTTAAAATAGGCTCCTGGTTAAGGTAATACCTTATCATATCGGGCACATAAATATAGGTGGCCTTATCATCGGCCACGCCGTTGCCTATTGCATTTACAATGGCTACGTTGCCTTTGCGGTAAGCGCCCATCAGCCCGGCCACGCCCAATACGCTGTTGGGGTTAAATACCAGGGGATCTAAAAACTCATCATCCACCCGGCGGTATATTACATCTATCTGCTGCAGCCCGGTAGTGGTTTTCATGTACACCTTGTGGTTGTTCACTACAAGGTCGCGCCCTTCTACCAGTTCCACGCCCATTAAGCGGGCAAGGGTGGTATGCTCAAAATAAGCCGAATTGTATATACCCGGACTAAGCAAAACGATAGTAGGGCTGCTTATTTGCCTTGGCGATAGCGAAAGCAGGTTTTTATAAAGGATGGACGGGTACTCGGTAACGCTGCGTACGTTGCAGTTTGGCAACAAGTCCGGAAACAGGCGCTTGGTTATCTCGCGGTTTTCCAGCATGTAGCTTACGCCCGATGGTGTGCGCAGGTTATCTTCCAGCACGTAAAAAGTACCATCGTGGTCGCGTATCAAATCTATGCCGGCAATATGTACATAAACATCATAAGGCACATCCAGCTGGTACATCTCTCGCAGGAAATGCGGGCAGGAGTAAATGATATCTATAGGTACTATACCGTCCTTAATGATGAACTGGTTATGGTAAATATCTTTAAGGAATAAATTGAGGGCGGTAAGGCGCTGTTTGATGCCACGCTCCACAAACTCCCATTCGTCGGCCGTGATGATGCGGGGGATAATATCGAAAGGGAAAATTTTCTCGATGCCCTCGCCGCTATTGTAAACGGTAAAGGTGATGCCCTGGGTCATGAACAGCCTTTTAGCCAACTCCTCTTTTTTATTGAGGTCGTCGGGCGATTCTTTCCCTAAATATTCTATCACTTTCTGATAATGGCTGCGAACGATGCTGTTTTCGTTGTACATTTCGTCCCATACGCCATTTATTAGATTGTATTTGTCAAAATGCTGCGCTTCGTACATAAAAACTCCCTCTTGTTGCCTAAAATGCCACCGAAATGGACTATAAGATTGTAAGTATAATCAATAAACGCATTAAAGCAGTATATTTTTTGGTAAATTATGAAAAAAATAAGGTAATTAATACAAGTTTAATATTTTATTCATAGAAAACATCTAAATCGCGGCGGTTTTGCGCGCCATTAAAACGGCTTGCTTTAAAATTTAAAAGTTTTGCCCTTGCCTGTCGAAAATTATAATTGGTTGCCGGCCGCTAAGCCCTTTGCATTGATAGTATGAGAACACGCCGGGGCGGCAATAGTTTCCTGACCCGGCAGAAACAAAACGCCAATAAAGATTCGGAAACGGAGAGCTATTTTAATTAGGCCAACAACAAACATCGGCGCCGGTTATTGGCCGAAACAGGCCGGTGTTCGAAAAGTTATTTTTGCGAAAAATGAAGGGCCTTACGTCCGTCCCGATTTGTGTTGCAACAATAAAAAACCCCGGTAGAAAAGAACAAATTATATACAAACGAAACGGAGGCTAAAAAGCCCCAGTTTTTCAAAGAAAAACACCGAAAAATCAAAGATTTTTGAGGGAAAACACCGATGTTTTCCCTCAAAAGCGCTTGCTTTTTGAATTCCGGCCTTAAATTTCGCTCAAATATTTGTGCACAAAACTGATGGCCATAGAACCCTCGCCCACCGCCGAGGCCACCCGGTTCATGGCACCTGCGCGTACATCGCCAGCCGCAAATATGCCGGGGATGCTGGTCTCTAACAGGTACGGGTCACGTTTCGATTTCCACATTTTTTCAAAATCCTGGCAACTATTCAGGTCGCGGCCGGTCTCTACAAACCCGCGGTCGTTCTTAATAACGTTTTTGCCCAGCCACTCGGTAAAGGGTTTGGCGCCTATAAAAATATATAACGCGTCGGCATCTACAGTTGTATTTTCCTTATTATCAAGGTTTTGTATGACGAGTTGTTGTAGGCGGTTCTCTCCTTTGGCCTCTACAATTTCGCTACAGGGCATCAAAGTGATGTTGCTTACGCCGCCAATTTGGTCGATAAGGTATGACGACATGGTGGCGGCGAGGCTCTCCTTCCGAATCAAAATATAAACGTGTTTGGCAAATTTAGACAGGTACATAGCCCCTTGCCCGGCAGAGTTACCCCCGCCTACAATGTATACATTGGCGTCTTTGCAGCTGGCAGCCTCCGTCATGGCTGCACCATAATAGATACCCGCACCAGTGAATTTTTCTATGCCAGGCGTAGTTAACTGCCTGTAATCCACCCCGGTAGTGATAACTACCGATTTGGTAAGCACCTCGGTATCATCATCCATTACTATGGTTTTGTAATTGTCCTTCAGCTTAATCTCCTTTACCGACTGTGGTGAAAGGAAATCCGTACCAAAGCGGGTAGACTGGGTGATGGCCCTACGCGTAAGGTCGGCACCGCTTAATCCCGCCGGGAAGCCAAGGTAATTCTCTATGCGTGAGCTTGTTCCCGCCTGCCCACCGGGTGCCTTGCGTTCTATCAATAAAGTCTTCAAACCCTCCGATGAACCATATACCGAAGCCGCCAAACCTGCGGGGCCTGCGCCTATAATAACCACGTCATATAGCTCATTCTTAGCCGATTGGCTTAAACCTATCTTGGTGGCTATGTCTTTAACGGTAGGTGTTTTTAGTAAGGAGCCATCAGCAAAAATAATAGCCGGCAGGTCTTTTGAGTCCAGTTTATTTAGGCCGGATAGCTTTTTGGCTTCCTCAGAGTTGGCATCCAACCATAAATAAGGAACGAGATAACCCGATAAAAACTCCTTAATATCGTGGGATTTCGGTGAAAATTGGTAGCCAATAACCTTAATGCCCTTAAAATCAGGTCGGTAATTGCCTTGCCAGTCTTCCAGCATATCGGTTATTACCGGATATAATTTTTCTTCGGGCGGGTCCCAGGGTTTGGTGAGGTAGTAATCCAGTTTTACATCGTTTATGGCTTTGATGGCTGCATCTGTATCTGCATAAGCCGTAAGCAGCACCCGCTTGGCATGGGGGAAAAACGACAGTGCTTTGCACAGGAAATCAATGCCTTCCATCTCGGGCATGCGCTGGTCTGATACAAACATCGCCACAACCTCGCCTTTGTTTTTCAGTTCCAGCAGGCTATCCAAAGCTTCTTTTACTGAGGTGGTGCTTAGTATACGGTAATCCTGGCGGTAGTGGTTTTTTAAGTCGCGCGTAATGGCCCGCAGCACCTGTGGGTCATCGTCAATAGCAAATATAATAGGTTGGTCCATGTTGTTTTTAAAGCTTGATTAATCATCATTTATAGGGAAGCAGATCACAAATTCGGTGCTTCCCGGTACCGAATGCACTTTTACAGAGCCATTGTGCTGGCGTATAATGCGGGTAACTACATCCAGCCCTAAACCGGTTCCCTTGCCCATATCCTTAGTGGTAAAAAACGGGTCGAATATCTGCGATTGCATCTCTTCGGGTATGCCCGGGCCATTGTCTTTTATGGTAACCTGTACAAACTGCCTGTCCTGCTGTGTTTTAATCTCCAGTATGCCGCCGCCGTTAACCTCCATGGCATCAATGGCGTTGTCGATAACGTTGGTCCAAACCTGGTTTAGCTCGCCGGCCATTGCTTTTACCTGCGGCAGTTTCAGGTCGAAATTTTCCACTAATTTAATATTGCCTTTCTTTAATTTATAATCCAGCATGGTAAGGGTATTGCGGATGCCGGCGTGGATATCCAGTAATTGTTTGTCGCTATCCCTATCCATGTGCGTAAAGTTTTTTACCGATGTTACCAGTTGCGATACCCGCTGCGAGGATTCTTTAATATCTGCTATCATCTTGGTGGCCAGCAGGTAATTATTCACCCAAGCCAGTACAATCTCTAACTGTTCCGAAACAGTTGTGCATGCGTTCATGTGGTCGAGGTCCTCGGGCTTAAAGTCAAAATCAACAAGGTTCTCGGCAAATTCTAGCTTTTTTATCTCATGGTCCATCAGCCAATCTGCCAGGTCATCCTCCCTGTCGGCCTTATCCATCATGCTTAAAACGGGTCTGTCTGCTTGGTTGGCGCGGGTAACAAGCAGTTCGTTAATGGCATCCACCTTCTCGGGTTTCATATTAAGGCTTACGATGGCTTTAAACAGAGCGGGCAGGTTTTGTATCTGCGCATTTAAAGAAGAAGCGCCCCTGCTAATTGCTGCTGCGGGGTTATTCAGCTCGTGCGCCAGCCCGGCGGATAGCTTACCCAACGCAAACATCTTCTCGTTTTGCTGCTGCAGCGACGTAAAATCGCGTACGCGGCTGGTCATGGTATGAACCAGGGCCTCGGTGAGTTCATAATGCAGTTGCGTTGCCTCTTTTATTTTCTCTGCCGGCACCCGGAAAATACGGCCTTTTTTGGTGCATTCGCCAAAGCCGGGCGTTTTTTTTGCCCGGGAGAATGGCAGGTAGCCTGTAATGCCCTGCTCACGGATAACGGCTATCTCGCGGAATTTCCCGTTCTGCATAACACAAATACGGATGCGGCCCTCCAGTATAACCGAGGTCATGTTTACTGGTTCGCCCACTTCAAATACGCGCTGGCCTTCTTCCATCTCTACTATTTCGCCATTATCTATAAACCATTGCAGTTGCTCATCGGGCACCTCGCTTAGTACCGGGATGGCTTTCAGTTCGTTTAATGTTATTTCGATCATGCTTCCGGTATATAAGGTCCACCCGGTACGCCCCACCCCCATTTGGGCATAGGCGCACCCTCCTGTAAAGGGTTATCGGTTAATTTTGAATTGATTACTGCAATGCGGCTGCCCCACTCGAGGTAGGCCAACAAGGCCGAGCGGAATTCCGGGTCATCGGCCAGTTGCAGTTCGTCCACGCTTTGCAGTAATAAGGCTATCCAACGCTGGCGCTGCTCCTCGCTTAGTAATTTGCCTACATGATGGGCCACCATTTTGGCGTGGCTGCCATCGTCGCCGTGCGTGTACAGTGCGGGGCCACCAAAAACCTCGGCTATAAAATGCGCTACATGTTTGGTATGCGCGGCAGACATTGTTTTAAACACGGGCTCCAGCAAATCGTCTTTTAATACTTTATCGTAAAAAACTTTGGTGAGGTTTTCTAAAGTATCGTTACCGCCCACCCATTCGTACAAGGTTGGTATGTTTTTCATAGTTTATAAAATTAGTATAAATAGCTTTTAATATCCAATGGCTAAAAATTTAAATAAACAAGCACCTTGCCGTTTGCAGGCAAATAATGCCGTTTGCCGAATAATTCATGACTGAGCATTTATATTTCTAATTTTATGCTGAATCATTATAACACATTGTTAAACAACAGCATTTATACCGCCCGTACCCCTTTAAAAAGGGTTGTAATGCATATTCTTTTTTGGATAGCGTATTATTTATACGATGGGCCAATCACCTCCAATATAGAGGCCAACCCGATGAGCCGGCTGCAAATAGCCGCCATTGAGCTGCCGGTAAAAATTCTGGCGGCATATTTTACGCTTTACCTGCTACAGCATTTTTATAACGGACAGCGGAAGCCGGCCATATTTTTTTTATACCTCATTCCTTCTATCCTGTTTTTTGGGATGGCGCAACGGTTTGTGAGTTATAAGGTAATTTACCCCATTTATTACCCCGAGGGCCTAAGCCGCGCTTTATGGTATGTGCCAAAGGTTATTATCCTCACATTCGGTGTATACTCAGTTGTAGCCATCGTTATTGTCATCCACCTGCTAAAGCAGTGGTATATGGACCAGCAGGAGCGCCAGGCGCTAAAAAATGAAAAACTGGAGGCTGAATTAAAGTACCTTAAGGCGCAAATCCACCCTCACTTTTTATTCAACACCCTTAATAACCTTTATGCGCTCACTATTACCAATTCGAAAAAAGCGCCAGAGATAGTTTATAAACTTTCGCAGCTGATGAGCTATATGCTTTATGATAGCAACAAACCCTTTGTGCCGCTACAGAAGGAGATAGATTATATAGAGAATTATATCACACTGGAAAAAATACGTTACGAAGACAGGCTGGACGTATCATTAAACATCCTTACCGCCACAGAGAGTATCAGCATTGCGCCTTTATTGATATTGCCATTTGTAGAGAATAGTTTTAAGCATGGCTTCGGCAACGATATTGGCAAGGTATGGGTACATATAGATATTTTGGTGAGCGACGGGCAACTGATTATTAAGGTGGAGAACAGCAAAGGCACACCGGAATTAAATTCCGCGCCGGTAAGCGGTATAGGGTTGGTTAACCTAAAGAAACGATTAGAACTGATTTATAAAGACAGGTACGACCTCCAAATTATAGACGGTGACACCTACCTGGTTATTTTAAAGCTTAAATTAGAAGGATAGTTATGAGGTGTTTAGTGATAGACGACGAACCCCTGGCCATACAACTGCTCCGCTCTTATATTGATAGGGTTGATGGATTGGTGCTGGTTAAATGCTGCTCTAACGCGGTGGAAGCTTTGAGCAGCTTACGCTCGGGTCAAATAGACCTGCTTTTTTTGGATATACAAATGCCCAAAATAACGGGAATAGACCTGCTTAAATCATTATCCGTAAAACCCAAGGTAATATTTACTACCGCTTACCGCGAGTATGCTATCGAGGCTTTCGATTTGGACGTGGTTGATTACCTGCTAAAACCTATCAGCTTTGAGCGCTTTTTACGTGCTGTAGGCAAGGTATATACTTTTAAAACCCCCGACGAGCCGGTCGGCACCGATTATAACTTGCTGCACGATTATAACGCCTCCTACATTTTTTTACGCGCCGAGCGCGAAATGGTAAAGGTGTATTTAAAAGATATATTATACATTGAGAGCTTGCGAGATTACGTGCGCGTAAAAACTACCGACAGCCAAATTATCTCTTACAATAAAATAAGCTACCTGGAGCAAAAACTGCCCGAGAACAAGTTTATCCGGGTGCACCGCTCCTTTATTGTTGCTTTCGATAGGATACTAACCTTTACGCCAAACGCGCTTAAGTTGAGTAATATGCTTATCCCTATTGGGCGTAATTATAAAAGCGAAACCATTAAAGCGCTGAACCGCTATAATATCCTTTTCGAGCAGCAATAGTTATAAAAAGTAAATAAACTTTACAATCAGGCTTTGGTTTTGCCGCTGGCGCAGATCGGTATTTTGATTGTTAGAATACACCACGTACAGGTCTGATAACGGGCGAAACCGCCATTGCACTCGCACAAAATAATTGAGGTTGCTGTTTAAATTGGTGTATTGTATATTGGTATTAAGGAACAGTTTTTTACTGAACGATATTTCGGTTTGCGGGCCAATGGCTAAAACATCGTTACCCTTATACGGTTGCGGCAGCCTGATAAAACTGGCGTTATACTTTACGCCCACCCTGCCATAAGGCTGAAATTTATAATTTAGGTAGCCGCTGAATTGGGCAATAGTACCATTAAAGTATTGCCCAACCTGCATATAGTATTCGCCATACAGCCGCGTGCGCGCATCCGAAAGGTAGTAAAACGCCATGCTTCTGTAATTGTAAGCGGTGCCGGCCGGCAGAGATAAACCATCGTTCATGGATGGATTGAATGGTGCCTGTAATTTGGTATAATCGCCTACAAACAGCGCATACAGCAACGCCGTGTTTTTAAAGTTGACCAGGAATCCGCCTTTATAGAAATGGTCGGTGCGGTTAAACGCCGAATCCACGTAAATTTTATAGTGAACAACGGGCTGTATGTTATTGATAAAGCTTGAATTAGGGTAGGTGATATAGCTAAACTCGCCATACAAATTGGTAAAATTATTACGCGGAATAAAACCTATCTCAGGCGCAAAATCCTTTCCCGCTCTGGAAAAACCAGCAAAACTTGCTGTGCGGCGTGTACTGAGGTTTAAAAACCCACCTTCGGATGTTGAGGTTTTACCCGGCCCGAACATCACATGCTCAAACACTTTGCCCGTCCATTGCCCGTTGCGTGATATTAGGTTATACTCCAGGCCAGCAAGGCGGTTGTAGTTTGGCAGGCCAATACTGTCTTTAGCAAACGACTGCCGGTTGGTAAAAATAAAGCCGATGTTAGAACTTGAAAATACTTTTTGCTGCAGTGCCAGTACGCTAAAATTTTCGCCGGGGTAATGCGCCTTTGTGCCATTAGTATCCGCTGTGTTTAGGCCGCCGGTTTGTATATTCATCAGTCCCAGGCGCAGGTTCGGGGTTAATTTGCCGCTAAGGCGGGCTCCTGCAACAATGGATGTTTGCTCGAACTGCCCGGTTAGCGGGTTTTGCTTTAGCCCTATTCGCCGCGAATAAAAAGGACGCAACGTAGCAGAGCCATCGTTCGATACGCCAAACGCAGAGAAAAGGTCGCTGTTCTCGATAAAGAACAAGCGTTTCTCGGGGTACGATAATTCAAAGCGCCCCAGGTTTACCTGCGCATCATCAACTTCCGCCTGCGAAAAATCGGGGTTAAGCGTCAGGTCGAGGTTGAGCGATGAAGTTAGCGTTACCTTGGCATCAAGCGATGGTTTCAGTTTTGTGTTGATATCGTCCTGTTTTAGCTGGCTTGCGTTAAACGTTACGCTGGGTATCAACGAAATATTATTAGGCGTTTGTTTTGGAAGTTCGGGGAAAGCAAGGCTGCCCGAGTAGCTTAAGTTGGGAAATAAAAAATTACGCGGCGTGGGCGCCCAACTGGAGCGCTCGTTATTGCTTACGTCATTCCGTAAAAAGTTGATATTCCACGCAGGCAAGCTTTTGCTGAAACGCAGGTAACGGAACGGAATGGCCATTTCCACCACGTAGCCATCGGCGTTACGCTGCACGGCGCTGTACCATTTAATATCCCAGGTGGCATCGGCTGTAAGCCCGTTATTTATCTGCTCGTCGCGCTGCACGCCGAGGGCGCTCACGTAAAAACCGTAGCCGTTGCTATGGTCGTTAAACGGATCGAGGATAATCCCGAAAGCATCATTCTCTAAAAAAACAAAATCGCGCTTTAGGGATGATACCACGTAAGGTTTGGCGTTGGCAGTTGCATTTAAAACATGGCCCGATATGTATAAGTAGCTATCATTATACAAAACCTTCACGCTTGTTTTGCTGCTTGCAAAAGCCGAATCGGAAGGGAAATTCATACGGAAATTGGATGCCTCCTCTGAGGTGTTCCATTCCGGCTCATCTATTATGCCATCAATTTTTAGGGTGCCGGTAATTTTTTTGGCGGTTAAACTATTGTTCTGTTGCGCTACAGAAACGTATCCCATAGATAAGAAAATAAGTAAAATAAGGGTCTTAAGGTTCATCTTGTCTGGCTTTTAATGCAAGTTGCAGATAAGGTGAATCCGTTTTTTTGTTATTAGGCCAGTGCCGAAAAACCCCTGTAGACTTCCGTATTCGGCTGATTGAACCGTTGATAATCATAGCCTTGCTATTTGTAGGCTACGGTTGTTATTCGTCTAAAACGGCGCAAAATTTATTTTAAAATAAATTTGCGTAAGTGATTGCTTACATATTATATTTGTAAGCAATCACTTACGTATTGAGAGGATAAGATGAGAAGAGATGTATTCCAGGCAATAGCCGACCCAACCCGCAGAGATATTATAAATTTAATAGCCTATAAGCCATTAAACTTAAATGCAATAGCCGACAACTTTGAAGTAAGCCGGCCGGCAATATCCCAGCATATAAAAATACTGATGGAGTGCGGGCTGATAGAAATGAAAAAGCAAGGCCGCGAACGCTATTGCGAAGCGAAACTTGGGCAACTAAACGAGGTGTCGCAATTTATAGAACAATACCGTAAGCTTTGGGCTGAACGGTTCGACAGAATGGACGATATATTAGACGAGCTAAAAAACAAGAAATGAATACATTAAAAAGCATCGCGGCCGTCCTTGCGGGGATGGTGTTAATTGTGGTACTCTCAAACGGTACAGATTTCGTTTTAGAAAATAACGGCGTTTTGCCAAAATACCCGCAGCCATTGGTAAGTACCGGGCTTATCTTACTGGTTACCCTTTACCGGGCGATTGCCGGTGTCTTAGGCGCTTATATTGCCGCGGCACTGGCGCCAAACCGCCCTATGCGCCATGCCATGATCATTGGGTATATCGGGGTAGTGATAAGTACTACAGGTTTGGTTGTGGTGCTGGCGGTTGATAACGAATTTACCCGCGTGGCCAGGCAAACGCCTTTATGGTACACCATAGCCCTGATAATTATAGCAGTGCCCTGCGCATGGCTGGGCGGAAAATTAAAAACCAGGAACGAGTCGCGTTAAGGCCGTTAACATGCCGCATTTACACCCTGTTTAGGCGGGTTGGCGGCGGTAGTTTTGATAAGTACTTTAAAACCAAAATATTATGCAAAAGATTACCCCATTTTTATGGTTCGATGGCAATGTTGACGAAGCCATCCACTTTTACACTTCCGTGTTTAAAAATTCAAAAATTAAGGATGTACGCAATTTTCCGGATGAGCGCCCCGGGAAAAAAGGCAAAGTTTTCACCGCTACTTTTGAGCTGGAAGGAGTAGAGTTTATGATTTTAGATGGCGGTCCGCATTATAAAATAGATGGCCCCGCTATATCCTTTTTTGTAAAATGTAAAGACCAGGCAGAAGTGGATGAACTTTGGGATAAAATTGCCGAAGAAGGCACGCCAATGCAATGCGGATGGATAACCGATAAATACGGCGTTTCCTGGCAGATTATTCCGGATATATTAGGGAAAGTACTGGGCGGCCCAGACGCTGCAGGTGCACAGCGCGCCATGCAGGCCATGATGAAAATGGTAAAATTGGACATAGCCGCGTTGGAGGCTGCTTACAATAACGCCTAACGCGGCCATGCCGGCTAAGGCGCTATGCCGGATGGGATACCGGTAGCAGCAGCAATTTTTTATTAGCGGGCTTATCTACTAAAGCCCGATACCCGTAAGTGATACCTGATATGAAAAAGCCAATCGCCGTAAACGCCGCCCGGCTATCCATAATAGCCATCGTTACCTACCAGGTAATTTTGATATTACTCATATTCCTCCGCCCGGATATTGATCCGTCCTGGCATACCATTAGCGAATGGGCTTACGGGCCGTGGGGCTGGCTGATGTCGGCCGGGTTTATGGTATCGGGGCTTAGCTACGCGGCATTATTTGTATTGATAAAACCGCACACAAAGGGTTTCCTTGGCTATGCAGGCTTAGTGCTACTGGCAATTTGCACTATCGGCGCAATAGGCGTAGGTATTTTCACTACCGACCCCATGACCACTAAACCCGAAGACCTCTCTACCATTGGTATGCTGCATATGATTTTTGGCGGTAGCCAGCTGGCTTTATTCCCGTTCGCTGTGTTATTTATCAGCCTTGGGCTGGCATTAAAAAATGCTGACTTCGCGCCTGCAAAGCGCACTTTATTTTGGATAGCGGGCTTACCCCTTTTTGGCTTTATATGCTTCATATCTTACCACGGCATTTTTGTGGCGCCTTTAGGCCCATACGCCTACGGGCCGGGGGTGCACATTGGCTGGCCGCCGCGCTTTGCTTTTTTTTGCTATATGCTTTGGGTAGTAATATTTTGCGCACAGGCCCTAAAGCTTCACAAAACCAAATCAGCATAATTATGAGAATCCCAAAAGATGTTGAAGAATATTTCTCCTGGTTTCCTCAACAAGCGCAGGACGCTATGAAACAGGTTAAAGATACCATCATGAAAGTAGTGCCGCAAGCCGAGGAAAGCATCAGCTATGCTATACCAACTTACAAGTACAAAGGCCTGCTGTCGCATTTTGCGGCTTACGAGAAGCATATCGGGCTTTACCCGGGCTCTGCGGCCGTAGAAGTTTTTGCTGCCGATATTGCCGGCTATAAAAGTGCAAAAGGATCGATACAATTCCCCTTGAATAAACCGATGCCTTTAGAGCTGATCGGAAAAATTGTGGAGTTCAGGTTGATGGAAAATTTAAAAGAAACAAAAAAACGAAATAATAATAACACTACCATGGCAAGTAAAAACGAAACAACCATTAAAGCCGAGCCCGGCAAACAGGAATTATTTATTACCCGCGAGTTTGATGCACCGCGCGAACTTGTATTTAAAGTATTTACCGACCCCGAACTGGTACCCCGCTGGCTTGGCCCGCGCGAGTTGACCATGAAGATAGATAAATGGGATGCCCGCAGTGGTGGCCATTATCGTTACGTACATTCGGATGCCCAGGGAAATGCTTACGGGTTTCATGGCGTGATGCACGAAGTAACAGCCCCCGAACGGATCATCCAAACTTTTGAATTTGAAGGCATGCCCGAGCCGGGCCACGTGTCGTTAGAAACCGCGCGGCTGGAAGAATTACCCGGTGGCAGGACTCGGGTAGTGGTACAATCTGTTTTTTCTTCCGTTGCCGATAGGGACGGCATGATCCAATCGGGTATGGAGCGCGGCGTAAAAGATTCGCACGCGCGGCTGGATGAGCTGTTTGAAGAGCTGGCCAAATAAGGCCCGGCTTTCAATGCAGATGCTTATATTTGGTAAACAAGGAATATAAGCATCTGCATTTTAATGAATTATTACACTATACCGTGCAAACCAAACTTAAGCCCTTATGTGCGCTTTTTTTGGGTGCTTGAGCATGATGGCGTAACCGCCGCCCGGCCCTATACCCACCGATCCATGGCGGACGGCTGCTGCGAGATGGTTTTCCATTATAAAGGGCGGTTTAACGATATGGTGGGCGACGAAATAGCGGGCTTATCCGCAACTGCCGGGCTCGATGGGCCTTCGCAACATTTTACCAGGTATCATATTACAGAAGCTTTTGGAATATTCGGTGTTTACCTGTATCCTTATGCGGTAACAGCCTTGTTTGGTTTACCTGCATCCGCTGTCGCTAACCAAAAGGTCGGCCTGGCAACCTTATTAGGCAAAACCGGCAGAGATATTGAAGAACAAATTATGCTGGCCACCAGCAATACAGAACGTGCGGCTATCCTGAACCTATTTTTCGAGGTCCAACTTAAACGTTATTATAAACAGCCTCCGGCTGTTTTCAATGCCATTAGTTATATCATAAAAAGCAACGGTACCGTTACGGTTGACAGGCTCGCCCAAAAACATTTCCTCTCCACCCGGCAGTTCGAACGTAATTTTAAGGAGTTTGCCGGCTTTAGCCCGAAGCTGTATTCGCGCATCATCCGCTTTCAGGCAGCAATTGAGAAATATAAAGATAGAGGGCGCTCGCTTACGGAGATAGCCTACGATTGCGGCTACTACGACCAATCGCACTTCATCCGCGATTTTAAGGAGTTCTCCGGCTATCATCCCAAAATCTACTTCTCGGGCAATAATGAGGGTACAGAATGGAAAGAGGCGTAATGATGTCGTGTTTTTCCAATTTTGGGCTCGCGCAGCAGGCTACTTTTGATGCATTATTTAATTAATCAACCAACAAAATGGAGATCCCAAAAGTACACCAGGCCATTATGCCTTACCTGATGCTGAAGAATGCCGCAGGTTTTATTGAATTTACTAAAACTGTTTTTAATGCAGATGCCGGTATGCAACGCATGCGCGATGATGTTGATACCATTATGCATGCCGAAATTATGATCAGCGGCAGTACCATTATGTTTTGCCAGGCTAGCGATCAGTGGGCGGTAGCCAACGCCAATCTGTTTATTTATGTAGAGGATGCAGATGAAACTTATTCTCTTGCCATAGTGAATGGCGCAGCTACCGTGATGGGGCTAAGCGACCAGGACTATGGCCGCACCTGCGGCGTAACAGATCCATTTGGCAACACCTGGTGGATAACCTCCATAAAAAAGTAAGGGTTTTTTAGGTATTACTAAAAGGCAGCCGGGATACGGACTGCCTTTTTTTGCGTAATTTTTGGCTCGATCGTCAAGGGCTATGCACAAATGCTGTAATATGTTAGTTACTACCGCTTAAAGTGAAACAAAAAGGCCCGATAACCTTTGTTAGGTAAATAATCGGTAATGCCTAAGTGGTTAAAAATATCTTTAAAAGTACTGGGAGCAATAATATTGCTCTTCATTCTGCTTGCTGTTGGGGTTACGGTGTATGTGGCAAACAACAAAGAAAAGGTGCTGGCGCAGGTAATCAAAAAATTAAATGAGAATTTAGATGGCACGCTTACAGTGGGCGATATCAAGCCTTCTTTTTTCTCCAATTTCCCGGATGTTTCACTGGTGCTAAAGAATGTGGTTATCCGCGACAGGCAATTCCCTAAGCATCATCATACATTATTGGACGCTAAGGACTTTAATGTGTCGGTAAATGCCGCCTCATTATTACGCGGTGTTATCAGCATCAACAATATTGATATAGATAATGCAACTATCGACCTCTACACTGATAGCACAGGCTACAGCAATACAGCTGTTTTTAAAAAGAGCAAAAAAGACAGCGTTAAAGCCGAAGCTAATGA
>CBFGNE010000001.1:0-23679 GCA_965649995.1 uncultured Mucilaginibacter sp. | reverse complement strand
GCGGATAACGCTGAAAGATTTCAATGGCGCGTTGCTGGATCTAAACAAAGCAGTTAAGTTAAAAATCGACTACGACAGGGCTTACGTAGACCGCGGCCGGCTAAAAGATGTTATGGAAGATTATGAAGGAGCCATTGCCGATTATAGCCAGGCGATACTGATAAAACCAACCGCCGTAGCCTACTATAACCGGGGGCTGGCCAATAGTAGCCTTGATAAAAAGGCAGATGCTATTGCCGATTACGGCAGAGCTATTGAAGCAGACCCCAAATACAAGAACGCATATATAGAACGCGGGCTGGCAAAAGCAGAAGGCGGCGACTACAAAGGAGCGATAGCCGATTTTGATGCGGCAATAGCCATAGACCCGGATAATGCTGATGCTTATCATCATCGTGCAGAGGTAAAGGGCCTTACCAATGATGCTACAGGCGCAGCTACAGATTATAAAAGGTTTATCCAACTATCTCCGCCGGATGCGGATACTTTTGTTGGCAGCGGCAATGCTAAACTGAAAACCCGGGACTATGCCAGCGCGGCGGCCGATTATAACAACGCCATAAAATTGAACCCCAAAAACATTATGGCATACTATAACCGCGCAATTGCCAACGAAAATTTAGGGCGGTTTGATGCGGCCATAGCCGATTATTCGGTTTACCTAAAATATAACGATGCCGGCTCGTCGGCTTATATAAAAAGAGGCAATGCCTATTTAAAAAAGAACGATTATAAAAACGCAGCGGCCGACTATAGCAAGAGCCTCGCCCTTGCCCCCCAAAATACCGAAGCATTGTTTAACAGGGCCTTTGCAAGGCGCAACCTGAAAGATTACCCCGGAGCTATTGCCGATTATACAAAAGTTATAGCGCTTGACCCTAAAAACGGCGACGCATACAACAACAGAGGGTTTATTTACTACAACCTAAAAAACAGCGCTGCTGCCTGCCCCGATTTTAAAAAGGCAGTCTCGCTTGGCAACAAGGCGGCAATAGAAAATGCAATGCATATTTGCAGGTAGCAGTTTGTAGCCGTGGTTGCTTTTTATTAGTAAGGTAAAATTGCTACATTCGTTTTGCTAATATTTTTATCAAAATGGATATAGTTGTTTTGGGTATTGCCGGGGTGATTTTGCTTGTTGCTTTGGTGTTGTTTTTAGTGGGAAAGAAGCACCCAGCTTCCGTATCCGCAGAAGAATTTGCCGAAGTAAAAAGTGAAAACGAATCGCTGAAAATTGCCCTGGCGGTTGCCGGGCAACGCGTGGAAGGTGCACTGGCTGAAAAGGAAAACATCACCAAACACTTAAGGGAAGAGCAAACACGGATACTGGATGAACTGGTTGATGTACGCAGCCAATTGGCCCAGGCTAACCAAAGCCTGGAATCGTCCCGCTCCTATTTTAAAGCTCAGCAAGAAAAACTGGCCGAGCAGAAAGCAGATATCGAACAAACCCGTACCCATTTCCAAAAGGAATTTGAAAATGTTGCCGAGAAATTGTTGAAAGAAAAATCGCGGGAGTTTACAGATGTAAATAAGCTAAGCATCGATACCATCCTGAACCCGCTGAAAGAAAACATAAAAGCCTTTGAAGAAAAGGTAGATAAAGTTTACAACATGGAGGCCGCCGAGCGCAATACCTTAAAAGGCGTTATAACTCAACTGATGGACCTTAATAAACTCATCAGTACCGAGGCCTCCAATCTTACCCGGGCACTAAAAGGCGATAACAAAAAGCAGGGCAATTGGGGTGAGGTGATCTTAGAAAAAGTTTTAGAGCGCAGCGGGCTGGTACGGGATAGGGAGTACCGCGTCCAAACCAGCCTTAACCAGGTCGATGGGAGCCGGATGCAACCCGATGTGATTATAGACCTGCCGGATGAGAAGCACCTGATCATCGACTCTAAAGTATCGCTCATCGCCTACGAGCGGCTGGTAAATTGCGAAACGGAAGATGAGCGTCGCCTGTTCTCAAAGGCGCATATCGAATCTATCCGGGGGCACGTGCTGGGGCTGTCGGCCAAAAATTACCACGACCTGTACCAGGTAAACTCGCCCGATTTTGTTTTGCTTTTTGTACCTATAGAATCTTCGTTCAGCTTTGCCGTGCAGCTGGATGCCGACCTTTTTAGCGATGCCTGGGATAAGCGGGTGGTCATTGTTAGCCCGAGTACGTTGCTGGCCACCCTGCGCACCATCGCCAGTATTTGGAAACAGGAACGCCAAAACCGCAACGTGCTGGAGATAGCCCGGCTCAGCGGGGAGATGTACGATAAGTTTGTAGGTTTTGTAGGCGATATGGAAGGCATCGGCAAAAACATTAAACAAAGCCAGGACAGTTATGAAAAGGCCTTGAATAAACTTACAGATGGCCGCGGAAATTTAACGATAACCGCCGAAAAAATAAAGAAATTGGGTGCCCGGGCAAACAAGCAGATTGACGTAAAATACATCGGCGAGGATGCCCCCTGATAGCACTTTGCCTAAAATAAAAAAGCCTGAAAAATTCGCGCATTTTTGCACAGAAGCGGAAATAAGCCATGTAAAAGAATGACAACCAAGCCTATTTTTTGCGTTTTTTGCCCATTAGTGCGCAGCTTAAAACACACAATTGGCTGTTAATGTATCAGTTACCTAATACAGATATTTTCTTAATTTTGCCGGATGGAGATTTTAGACCCGGCACTACAATCCTACCTCGATGCCCACCTCGACCCGGAGGCACCCGAACTGCAGGCCATCAACCGCGAAACGTATTTAAAAGTTTTGAAGCCGCACATGCTTTCCGGCCACTACCAGGGCCGCTTGCTCAGCATGCTGAGTAAAATGGTACAGCCCAAATTGATCTTAGAAATAGGCACATTTACCGGCTACTCGGCCATTTGCCTGGCAGAAGGATTGGCAGAAGGGGGCATATTACACACTATAGAAGTTAACCGCGAATTTGAAGAAATGCTGATTTCACACTTCAAATCAACAAATGTGAATAAAAAAATAAAGCTGCATTTTGGCGCCGCCGAAGCTGTAATAGCTGATTTAGAGGAAAATAACTTCGATTTAGTATTTATTGATGCGGATAAACGAAATAATTTAACTTATTTTGAGTTAGTACTTGATAAAGTAAGGCCCGGTGGGTTAATAATAATTGATAATGTTTTGTGGAAAGGCAAAGTATATGGCAACGAAAGTGATGCCGATACCGTAAACATCCGCAAACTAAATGAGCACATAGCTGTTAACACGAAGGTTGAAAAACTAATTCTCCCTGTTCGTGATGGGCTATTAATCATCAGAAAAAAATAATTATGAAGAAACTCTTTACTGTTACTCTACTGTTAGTATCTGCAATTGTTGCAACCACTACAGCCGTTTCGGCACAAAGCGCTCCACAATCCTACATCGAGAAGTTCAAAGATAATGCCATTCGCATTATGCACGAGACGGGCGTACCCGCAAGCATCATTTTAGGCGTTGCTATGCACGAATCTGCCAGTGGAAAGAGTAATATAGCCCAAAACCTGAACAACCAGTTTGGAGTAAAAGGCGGAGGCACTGTAGTTTATTACAAACACAACAAAAAAGTCCGCACATCATACAAGCGTTACGATTCGGTGATGGATTCCTTTCAGGATTTCGCCCGCATCATGACAGAGCGCAAGCAATTCAGCCATCTGGCAGATAAGCTTACCCAATATGACTATACCGGTTGGGCCCGCGGGATACAACGCAGCGGCTATTGCAGCAGCCGTACCTGGGCGTCGCAGGTGGTGGCTATCATAAAAAAATATAACCTGGGCGATTTGGACGAGAAACCAGCCCCTGCCCCGGGCACCGAATTGGCAGACAATAACCAAAAATAAATTTTCACCCTAATTGATCCCACTCAAAGGGGCCTGTCGGTTATTATCTGTCATGCGGAAAGTTTTCATTTTAATTCTATTGGCTACTGTTTTTACGTCGTGCTCTGCCCATAAAAGCACCATCAGTAGCAGTAAGGCCCGCAAAAACAACAAGTCGATTCAAAAACGCAACCAGGCGGCAATAGCGGCGCACCGCAATATGTCATCGCTGGAGTATATCGAGCGGTTTAAAGCCATTGCCATACAGGAAATGAACACTTACGGCATCCCCGCCAGTATAACACTTGCGCAAGGGTTGTTTGAATCGGGCGCCGGAAACAGCGATTTGGCTGTTGCGGCAAACAACCACTTCGGCATAAAATGCGGCAGCACCTGGAGCGGCGACAGCTATTATAAGGACGACGATAACACCAACGATTGCTTCCGTGTGTATGATAACCCGGAGGATAGCTACCGCGACCACTCGGAGTTTTTAAAAAAGAAGAACTACGCCCGCCTTTTCGAACTGGATAAAAACGATTTTAAGGGTTGGGCCTATGGCTTAAAGGCTGCCGGTTATGCTACAAACCCCAAATACCCGCAACTGTTGCTTAATATCATCACAAAGTATAACCTCGACCAGTACGACCGCCCTGAAGGCGAGATTGCTAAAATAAAGCGGGAGGACCGCGTGCTTGGCGAGATCAACACTAATATCGGTACGCCCCAGCAGGATTCTATAGCCAAAACATCGCCCGATGATAAAATTTACACCGTAAAGCAGGGCGATACACTATACAACATCTCCAAACGTTTTGGCATTACTGTTGACGAATTAAAGGCACTAAACAACATGGCGGACAATGGCATTAAGCTTGGCCAAAAACTTGTAGTAGTAAAATAGCGTGTTAAAATTTGTTAATTACAGTGCCAAAACCGCATAAACGCGTAGTTTTATCAATCAGAATGAAATTATGGTCCTCCTTTTTGTTTTGCATACTTAGCGTGTGCGCCTTTGCCCAGCAAAAGCAGGTTACGGGTATTGTGTTTGACAAAGAAAGTAAAGTACGTATTGCAAAAGTAAATGTACGCAATACAAGTAACGGACGGACGGTTTATAACACATTTAAGGGCGAATTTACTATTGATGCCAACCCAGGCGACGTATTGATATTTAGCAAGCCCGACCATCACTCCGACACCCTTACTATAAAAAACTATTTGCCGCTTGCGGTCTATATGCGCCCGGCGGCGATTCAGCTACAGGAAGTAACCATACGAGACAGTATGCTTAGCCCTAAACGCCGTTACCTGGCCACTAAAAGCGATTACAGCAGAATATATGGTTCCTCTTCCAATCCTGATTTGCTCTCGGCAGGGCCAAGCGGGGTGGGTTTTAGCATTGATGCGATGTATAATTTATTTAGCCGTAGCGGCCAAAACGCGGAACATTTAAAAGCGATCATCGACAGAGACTATAAGCAATCGGTAATTGATTACAGGTTTAATAAATCGTACGTTACCGGCATCACCTTTTTAAAAGACCCGGAACTAACCGACTTTATGCTTAAATACCGCCCCAGCTATTACCTGGTAACTACCGCAAACGAGTACGAGTTTGTAGCCTACGTGCGCACCAGTTTAAAGCGGTATAAACGCAACCCAAGGGCTTTCGAGCTTGCACCATTGCCCCCTCAATACCTTGATGTTAAATGAAAGGCATACTGATAATTGCGCCGTTTTTAAATGTAAACGCGATGGCATTGTTCCCTTTTATTTTGCTGCGCGATAAAGACATGCACAAGGACGAAGTACTGCTAAACCACGAGCGGATTCACTTAATACAGCAAGCCGAGTTATTGGTTCTGCCGTTTTATGTACTATACCTATTAAATTACCTGGTAAACCTTGCCCGTTTCCGAAAACACTACCCGGCATATTTTGGCATCTCGTTTGAGCGGGAAGCCTATCAAAAGGAAACAGATATGGCTTATTTAGGCAGCCGGAAGTGGTATAACTGGCTCGCGTTTTTTTGATTGTGAACACATTAGTTACATTTTGTGCCTTGAAATAACAGATTTTTCCATTTTCTTTGCGTTTATGTTGAAAACCGGTTTTAAAGTAGTTCTTACACTTTGTTGTTCAATTGCGCTATCTGCCAATGCCCAAACAACCGATACTGTTAAAAGAGATACAGTTAAAATTGATACCAGCCTGCTGAACAGGTACCGCATATCGCCAAAGCCCAACGCCATACCGGTACCCACCAAACCATTGCAAATACAGCAAGAATTGATACCTGTAACCATGCTGGACTATAAAGTAAGCTACTGGCGCAGGTACATTACGCTTGGCTTAAATTTTAACCAGGCAGCCTTCAGCAATAATTACAGTGCCGGTGGAGTAACGTCAATAGCCTTAGGGTCCAATTTTATCTTCCGAACCGAGTACAACAAGGCGCCATTTAGCTACGCTACCGAGCTTAATCTACTCTATGGCAAATCAAAAAACAAAGGGCAAGGCGCACGCAAAACCAACGACAGGATTTTCCTGGATAATAAGGTAGCCACGCAAATGTCTAAGCATTGGTTCTTCTTCGGGTCGTTAAGTTTCGAATCGCAGTTTGATAAAGGCTTTCAGTACGATGCTGCAGGTATAACCCCGCCGGTGCTGATATCCAACTTTATGTCGCCGGGCTATTTAACCGAGTCTATCGGTTTCGAGTATAAGGCCGAGAAGTTTTTTGATTTGCGTTTGGGTACCGGTACCGCCCGCCAAACTTTTGTGCTGGAAAAAAATATCCCCAATAGGTACGGGGTAGATAGTGCCAAAACTATCCGTACAGATATCGCTTTCCAGATGGTGGCGATATTTGATAAAGATATTGCCAAAAACATGCACTTTAATGCCCGGTATGATATGTTTGTGCCTTACGGTAAGGCATTGAGCTTTGTTCGCCATCGTGTAGATGCCGTGCTGGCGGCCAAAGTAAATCGCCTTATAAACGTATCTATCAACGGGACCTTATTGTTTGATAAGAGTACCGGCACCAATAGCGTACAGGGTACAGAGGGATTATCTTTAGGTATCCTCTACAAATTCCCGTAAATAATCACAATTCGTTTCGTATGATGAGATGGTATTTACTATCCTTTATCGTGGTGTTTCCTCAACGCCTGGAAATCGATATAATATAGCACCTTCAGCGAGAAATTGTTATTCTGCGGCAGGTTAAAGGTGTTGTGTAAATTCTTAAGGTACCCTTCGTTCGCAGGCAAGTCTGAATTATAGGCCGAGTTTTTCCAGGCAAGGCTAAGTTCGCTGCCAGGCGTAAACTGCCAAACATATACCATGTCCACATTCCAAATGTTTACGTTGCGGTCGGTGTGGTCAAAATTATTCGAGGTAAGAGGTTTTACATACCCATCATCTCCCAGGCTAAAGAACTCTTTATTATTCACCTTGCTCCAATAATGCCTCAACCGTAAGTTAAGCCCCATTATAGCGCTAAACGTGTATTTTAGCGAAAATATATTTTCCACTGTATGGATGTCTCTCCGTGCAAAGATCGAATTATTGGCACCATCAAAGGTAGAAAAGCCAAGGTAGTTTATCCGCGGGCTGATGGTAACATCCTCGTTAATAGAGAATTTATTACTGAGGCGCAGGTTAAGAAACAATTCTAGGTCGTTACCATGGCCACCATAGCCATTCCACACCCATGTGTCAGAATACCAAAAACCTCCTGATACCATTTTTGAGCGATTGGTGCTCAAATTCCAGTTCAGCATAAAGTTGCGTGGGGAGCGGTAACGTTCCCCGTTACGCGCTTCATAAAAATCGTTTCCTTCAAAACGGTAGTGCCCATTAATATTTGCCTGCCACAGGTTTTTAAAAGTACCAAAGGCACCGAAATTTTGGTTAAAGTTTTGGTAGTTTGAGGCGTTTACCCGTCGCGAGTAGTAATCATTAGTCCATACGCCATATTGGGTAAACAGGTGCTTCGGCTTGTAGTTGGTGTACTGCAGGTTAAGGTTATGCTCCAAATAGTTGTTGTTGTTGTAAAAACCAAGGTCGTTAACTTCATATTGGCTGTCTACCATGTCCTGCCCAATATCCCATGTAAAATTACCGGACGATTTACCACCGATAACCTCGTAACTGTATCCGGTTTTGGTTTTTGTGCCACCGCCATATATATTACTCATCATGGCAAAACCGCGCAATTTGTAAGTGTTTTTTTTATTGTTGAGGTTATATACAAAGCCGCCAACATCGGCAGAGTAATCTTTCCCGAAACGGTTTACGTTGGTATTGATCAGCGTTATGGCCGAATTGTTTTTTAAGTTTTGATCGAACACCAGGATGTTATAATTGGCAAGCGGGCTGGTTTGTACCTGCCTGCGATTCCCCTGCGCATCTTCTATAGTGGCGTAGGCTGTATTGGTGATGGCGTTAAATAAGCCGATACCCAAGCCGTTTGATAGCCTGCCCGAAAGTTTAATAGCATTAATAAGCTTGGTTTCGGTGGGGTTGCTTATAACCTCTTCGCCTGGGGCAAGGTTATTATAGGCGGCCCCATAATTTATGGGCTGGCCACCAACACGGCGCGAATAAAAGAGGTTTCCTTTATTAAACAATTCGGTTCCTTCGGTAAAAAAGGGACGGTTTTCGTTATATTTTACTTCGAAGGGGGTAAGGTTCAGCACTTTGTTATCAGATTGCACCTGCCCAAAATCGGGTATCAAGGTCAGGTCCAATGTAAAAGCGTCATTGATGCCGTATTTTACGTCCATACCCCCGTTAACAGATGCTTTTGTATTTGGTACGCCTGCGGTATTGTATGGGTAGTGGTTTACGTAAGTAGAAAAATACGGGTAGAAGGCAAGGCGTACCGGCGGATTTAGCTTCTCTAAGCCCGTTAATATGCCCTCCTGGTTAATAAAACCATTCGCTTTAGGGTCTATCTCATTCCAAAACAATTGTTGTTGTATGCGCTGGCGTTTACGTATCAGGTTCATGCCCCAGGTTTGTACATCTTTTTTGGCAAAACGCAGCGCAGAGTATGGGATCCGCATCTCTACAGACCAGCCGTGGTCATCAACCACTACCTTGCTGGTCCAAACGGCGTTCCAGTTGGGGTCCTCATCGTTTCCATTAGCATCCGGCGGTGCATATTTAGCATCAAACTGGCTGTTGGCCGATGTAACGAAAAAGCCTGTGCCGTTTATCCCATCCTGGTAGGTGTCAAAAATAATCCCCAGGAAATCGGCGTTACCTACGTTATCCCTTGTCGCAATTTCTTTGGCCACCTTATCGCCCGATGTTTCGTACATCCGGCCACCAATATATATCGCGTTGTTATCGTAAATTATCTTTACTTCGGTGCGTTCTTCCGGTTTCTCGTGGTTACCTGCAGTTGGGCGTAGTTCTACAAAATCGGTTGCTATGGGCACATTTTGCCAGGCGGCATCATCAAGCAAGCCATCCATTTTTGGCGGCGTTTCGGTTTTTATGGCAACTAAAGTTTTCTTCGCCTTTTGAGAAAAAGCGGTAAGGGATGCAGCGGATAATACTACGGCAAGGAAAAATACCTTCATGTATAGGGGCTTGTAATGCTATAAGATGTACGAAGTTTGCAAAACGTTACAGAAATAAGTGTTAAATGTTAGTTAAGAGATGTTAAATTTTGGCAGTGAGGTACTTATGGAAAAATTAAACGTTTCTGGTAAACTAAGTTTGGGAAAAAAGGCAATTGCGGCACTAAATTGCCGATCATACATTTTCATTTAGTAGAATGGGTTTCTGCTTCAAAATCATACCTTTGTATCCTCAAAAATTAGGATCATATAATGTTTGAAAATTTATCAGATAAGCTCGACAGGGCGTTTAAAGTACTAAAGGGGCAGGGATCGATCACGGAGATAAACGTGGCCGAAACAATGAAAGAGATACGTAAGGCGCTTTTAGATGCCGACGTTAACTATAAAACCGCCAAAGCCTTTACAGATGATGTGAGGCAAAAGGCTATCGGCGCAAATGTACTCACCTCTATTTCGCCGGGGCAATTGCTTACCAAGCTCATGAACGATGAGCTGACCGAGCTAATGGGCGGCACAACAGCCGAGCTTGAACTGAAAGCATCGCCAACCATCATCCTGATAGCGGGCTTGAACGGTGCTGGTAAAACAACCTTTACCGGCAAGCTGGCCAATTACCTTAAAACACAAAAAGGCAAAAAACCTTTACTGGTTGCCGATGATATTTACCGCCCGGCTGCGATAGACCAACTACAAGTTTTAGGCCAGCAAATAGGCGTGCCCGTTTATGCCAACCTCGAATCGAAAGACCCAGTTGCGATTGCTTTGGAAGGTATCGCGCAAGCTAAACGCGATGGCAACAACGTAGTAATTATTGATACCGCCGGCCGCTTAGCTATAGACGAGGCCATGATGCAGGAGATAGAGCGCGTAAAAGCCGCTACTAAGCCGCAGGAAATATTATTTGTGGTTGATAGTATGACTGGCCAGGATGCCGTAAACACCGCCAAGGTGTTTAACGACCGCCTGGACTTTACAGGCGTTGTATTAACCAAGCTGGATGGTGATACCCGCGGTGGTGCGGCGTTGTCTATCAAATCGGTGGTTAACAAGCCGATAAAATTTATTGGTACGGGCGAAAAGATGGAAGCGCTGGACGTTTTCCACCCGGACCGTATGGCATCCCGTATCCTGGGAATGGGCGACGTGGTATCCCTGGTAGAACGCGCGCAGCAACAGTTCGACGAGAAGGAAGCCGCCGAGTTGCAGAAGAAGATCCGCAAGAACAAGTTCGACTTTAACGATTTTTACAGCCAGATACAGCAGATCAAAAAAATGGGTAACATGAAAGATCTGATGGGGATGATACCGGGCGTTGGCAAAATGATGAAGGATGTAGAAGTAAGCGACGATGCTTTTAAAGGCATTGAGGCCATCATTCAATCGATGACGCCGAAAGAAAAAGAGAATCCGGAACTAATCAACCAAAGCCGCCGCGCGCGCATTGCAAAGGGCTCAGGTTCTAAATTAGAAGAAGTAAACCGCCTGATGAAGCAGTTTGATGATATGAAGAAAGTGATGAAACAAATGAGCAACCCGGCAGCCATGGCAAGCATGATGCGCCGGATGCCCAAGATGTAAGAACCTAATTCCCTTAGGGAGAAGATAGTATTTTTAGAGGTCCTGACAGAAATGTTAGGGCTTTTTTATTTTTAACGGTATATTTAAAGTATGAAACCTAAACTACTTACCCTATTCTGCTTCCTGTCAGTTGTAGCATCGGCACAAACCAAACAAATTGTAAAAGAAGACCGGGAGAATAGCCGGGTTGAAAAACATTACGTTTTAACGGACGATGAAAAAATAAAAGAAGGTGAGTACAAAGCTTATGGCCTTTTTCAGGATAATTTATTGCGTGATGGTTTTTATAAAGGTAACTTAAAAGATAGCCTATGGCATGTATACAGCTACGGCAATAAAGTACTACTCGAAGGAAACTACAAAGCTGATAAGCGGGTAGGTATCTGGACAGCTTACGACCTGCAAGGAAAACTACAGGTACAATACAACTATACCGACAAAAACTGCTGGCATTTATGCCAATGGCTGGCGATAGCGCACAAATGTACCGGGTAATAAATGGGACGGACACTACAGCCGCCATATTAGAAAGATTACCCGTTTGTTTAGATGGTGCTGCCCCTTTAAAAATACGATGGCCTGCGTTGTTCGTTATCCAAAGGAAGCGCGTGAAGCGCACAAAACAGGAATGGTAATCATTTGTTTTACCATTGGTACGGATGGCACCGTTTCGAACTACAGGATTGTGAAGGGGCCTGGATACGGCTTAGACGAATCGACATTAAAAGCCGTGAAATCTGCAAATGGCGAATGGCTTCCGGCAATATTTAACGGAAAGCCGGTTACTATTGAATACGATGTGCCAGTAGTTTTTTCACTGGCGTATTGAGACACGCTTAACGCCTCTGCCCCGACAATACAAACTATCGATGTTTGATCGACACTCAACCGCATTGGGTTTTGGCACATGTAATATTCAGTTTGTGGTAAAGCCTTGGTTAATGATATACTTTATGTGAATAGTACCCAACAAAACGGGCTGTACTTTTTATTTACCGCCGGGCTTAGCGTTACGTTTTAACAAGCAAAAGAGCAGTATAGCGCATCCGAAGTAATGCAAACAGGGTCAAAATCCCTCCAGCCTGCCCTGGAAATTCCTGCCGACAGGGATCGAGACCAGGCTTTGCAGAAGCACCTTGGTGCGCTCTACCGCAATAATTTTATTTTTGGCGATGATGTACGATTTATGTATCCGCAGAAAGTCGCCATCGGGTAATATGCTTTCGATGTATTTTAGGGTTCCCTTGGTTATTACCTTGTCGGAAGGCGTGTAAATGATGGAATAATCTTTTAACCCTTTTACGTAGGTAATATCGGCCATGCGTATTTTAACGGTTTTAGTGCCTGTTTTAAAATAAATATACTCCGGGGTTTCAGCGGCTATTTGGGGTTCATTTTCAATTGCCAGCGGAGCAGCGTTTTTTTGCTGAAACCAGTCGAGCGTTATTTTAAAGCAAACGGTAATTACCAGGTACCAGCCCGATGTTACCATGTTATAAGGGATATTGTACCAAAACCCGCGGTGGCGAATATCGCCGATCACAAAACCGAACAAGAACATATCATAAGCGCCCTGCAAAGCCACGTATACGGCTATTGATGCAATTAAAAAAAGGGCAAAAAGCCACAGTTTCCCTTTAGCAAAAAATCGAGGTAAAAAAATGTTTAAATTCAGGTATGCAAGGCCCATCAGCATTGCTACTCTTACCGTTACACACGCCAAAAAGCTTGGCAGCCCAGCTTTATCTATCAGGTAGCGCCGTTCGTATAAAAAAAGCAGCGTTATAATTATCCAGAATAGCAACTGTGGTAAAAGGCCTGTCCATTTTATTTTACTCATATCCTTTCAGGGTATCGCGTAAGTAAAAGTAAGCGATTAACCGTTAACTACAATTTACAACGAATGGCGTTGGCCTATTAAAATTTGCATTCATCTACTAAATGTTTTTTGCTGTATAATGCGCTCAAATTGCAGCATCAAAAATAAAGTGTTGTGAAGAGGCAAAACGTATTGCCGCGGTATCCCCCGGGCACGCTGGGCTTGCTGCAACGGCCAAGATGGGTTGATCAATAAAGGGCACACTTTGACCGGGAAATAAAACCGAAGTCTAATTGCGGCATGGGCTTTGCATAACCTATTGAAATACACAGCCATGAACAAGAAGATATTGATAGTAGACGATAATGAGCTGATTACAGAGGTGATGAGCTATATACTAACCAACAATGGCTATGATGTTACCACGCTAAACACCGGAGATGGTGTGGTGGACCAAATAAAAGATACACAGCCCGACCTGGTAATAATGGATATCATGCTCCCGGGAGTAGATGGACGTGATATTTGCCGCATTATTAAACATAACAAAGCAACCCAAAATTTACCGGTTATCATATGCTCGGGTAATGATGATATCGAATCGGCATTGAAACAAGAAGGCGCGCCTAACGATGTGCTGCCCAAGCCATTTGATATGACGGTATTGCTTGATAAAGTAGAGCATCAACTGGCGGCTTAACGCCCCAATTGATTAAACAAAAAGCGCCATGGAGGCATCCCTTGGCGCTTTTTGCGGTTTACGAATTCTTAAAAAGCTGCTTTAAGCGTGATATATTTACCAATATCATCCGATTTAAAGCCTTTCTCTTTCATTTGGGTAACGTACTCTGGTGTTATCCCCATTGCTTTTAACGAACTCGCCTGATCCAATGAAATATTATAGCCAATATCCTTAAAGCCCTTTAAAAACTGCGGAGTTACGCCCAATGCTTTAAGTCCGCTGGCGTTATCGATGCTAATATCTCCGTATCCGGCGTTTTTAAACCCGTTTAGGTATTCGGGGGTGATGGCTAATGCTTTTAACGATGAGGCTTGTTCTACCGATAATTGTTTATAGCCTGCCGCCTTAAAGCTGCTCATAAATTCCGGTGTGATGCCCAGCGCTTTTAGCGATACCAGGTTGTCTGCCGAGAGATGGTTATAGCCCGCTGCCTTAAAGCCCCGGATATAATCCCCGTCTACACCAACGGCTTTCATGCTGGTTAGCTTACCAGGCGAGATGTTGGTGTAGCCTTCCCTTTTTAAAGCGTTGATATAAGCATCGTCTACATTAAGCGCTTTAAATGCAACCATGTCATCATCAGAGGCATCATTTTTTACAACGCCGGGTTTTCCGTTTGCTGCCTTAAATTTGCTGATGTATTTGCCATCGATACCCTGTGCTTTAAAACTGATCAGTTTGTCCCAGCTCACTTTGGGGTAACCAGCTTTTTGTATTTCGGCAATAAACGCACCACTAATACCCAGTGCCTTACCACTTATCAAGTCCTGTAGGTTAATATTAGGATAACCGTTTTGCTTCATCGATTTGATGTAGGCCTCATCAACCCCGAGTGCAGAGCAGGCTATTACGTCATCTTTAGAAGGGTTTTTATAGCCATTGTTTTTCAGCATCGCAACAAAGCTCTTCTTGATGTTCAGAAAGAAAAACGCCATGTCATCATTGCTGCTGATGCCTGTTATACCCTCGCTTTGCAGGTAGCTTTTGTAAGAAGCATCCGGTGTGAATTTATATTTACCTGCGCCTTTGGTGCCATCAAACCTGCCGGTGAATTGCATAGTGCCTGCTTCCCGCACCAGTTTAAACGAACCTTCCTGCCCCATTGGCAATGCGGTAAACTCGCTCACCAGGAAATTGGAATTACTCAGGTTGTTGTTTTCGTTGTCGTCGTAAAGCCTCATATCCAGTTTACTGCCCTTTATGATTGCTTTCCAGTTTCCTTCGTTACGGGTAGCAATGTTTATCTCGGGCTTTACAACCGGTTTAATAGCCTGGGCCGCACTTGAAGCGGCAGGCTCATTTAGGGCACATACCAAAAATGCCATCATGGGCACCAGGAAAAGGTATTTCCAGGCGGTATGTATGTTTGATCTTTTTGCGTTCATCATAACAATTCGTTTTTTTAAAAGTGATTGATTATAGTTGGTTGTTATTCTTAGCGATAAATTAGGGACCGATACTTTAAGCAGGTTCATTTGGTAATCGGCCCGTTCTACAGTAGCATCGTGTAGTACCTCGTTGTCTGCCAGGTATTCCAAATTGCTCTCCACTTCTTTGCGGTACAGCCAGGCAAAGGGGTTAAACCACTGGAATGCCAGCATCAGTTCGGCAATCAGCAGGTCCAGGCTGTGGCCCTGTTTTATGTGTATCTTCTCGTGCAGCAGTATCTGGTTAAAGGTTTCCGGCTCGTACTTGGTGGGGTTGATGAAAATATTGTTCCCGAAACTGCAAGGCGCTTTATCATCATCCAGCTCTACAATGCGGAACTGCCCATCCACAATTACCGGCTTACGGTATGCCTGCAAAAGCAGCACGCACACCTGTAGCAATAAATTGGCGCCAAAAGCAACCACCCCAAACCAATACAAGTAAAACGCCCACTTGATGATGCGCTGGAATAATGGCGTTTGCGGCTCGGCCGATTGGGTGGTTTTTACCGCGGTTGATGCCTTTTGTGGTGGGCTGTAACGCTCTGCCGGCGTAATCTGCGGCAAATGGATAGCTATAACCGGGATGTTTTCTGTAGCAGCCGGCTTTGGGCTTTCCCTAAGCGCCCATTGCTGTGGTACCTGTATCAGTGGCAGCAAAAAGGCCATAGCAAGGCAGCCCAACAGGATAACCCGGTTAAGGCGGTAATAGGTTTCTTTTTGCAGCAACAGCTTATAAAACAACAGGCAAATGGCCAGCAGCAGGGCCACGTGTAATACGTATGGTATCATTTCTTGTTGGATTTGATGAGGGTTAATATTTCTTCCAGTTCGGTTTCTGATATCTTTTCTTCCTTGGCAAAGAAGGCCAGCATGCTTGGGTACGAGTTATCAAAGTATTGGCTTACAATATCTTTCATTGCATGTTTTTGGTATTCCTCGCGGGATATTTTGGGGTAGTAATTGTAGATGTTGCCCACCGCCTCGTGGTCCAAAAAGCCCTTTTCCTCGAGTATTTTTACCATCGTGGCTACCGAGTTGTAATGTGGCTTCGGGTCCGGCAGTTCGGGGATGATCTCTTTGATATATGCTTTTCCGAGGCTCCAGAAAGCCTGCATTATTTGTTCTTCGCGCTTGGCCAGTTTTTGCATTATTTTAATAATTATAACGCAAGCTACTACTAATCAATTAGTATTGCAACTAATTGATTAGTATTAGTATAGAAGAATTTGTAAATTGCTCTAAATCAGCGACATAAAATTTATTTTAAAATCCCGCGCTTGAATTTTTCCATGGGATTTCGGAAAAAAGCAGCGGTGCATTTATGTGGAAAGATGGGCATATTTGGCAAAAAAGAGGCCACAAAAACAAACCTAAAGCGCAAAAAAAATCAAATTTGTGTCAATGTGACGCGGGGTGGATAAAAAGCTATAGCACCACGCAAATTTTACGGCTGGAAAATACTCTTGGCCTTTGTTATCGTTTTTTCCAGATCGATCCCCTCGCCTAAGACACCTTTAAACAGGTCCCCTTCTTTTTTGAGGCGGGCAACGGAATTGTGTATGGTGAAATGCTTCATGGTGAGCCCCGGTTTTACCTCGTCCCAATGCAATGGCATAGATACCGTTGCGCCGGGTTTTGGGCGGAGCGAATAGGGACCCGCGATGGTAGCACCCGGGCGGTTCTGTAAAAAATCGAGGTACATTTTGCCGTTGCGGTTTTTTACCATCCGCTCCAGCGTGGTATAATCCGGTATTTGCTGGTGTACAATGTTTACAACCAGGCGGGCAAACATCTGCGATTGGTCGTAATCGTATTTAGCGCCCAGCGGGA
This sequence comes from uncultured Mucilaginibacter sp., assembly GCA_965649995.1. Lineage (GTDB taxonomy): Bacteria > Bacteroidota > Bacteroidia > Sphingobacteriales > Sphingobacteriaceae > Mucilaginibacter. The sequence continues at coordinate 6,841 of CBFGNE010000001.1, read as the reverse complement.
TATAAATATGCATACCGGTAGAGCCGGATGTTTTGCAATAGGAAGGTACATCGATGGCATCCAGCACCTTTTTTACTTCCAATGCCGCTTCTATCACCTGGTCGAAAGTATTCTTATCGGGGTCGAGGTCGATGATGCAATAATCGGGGTTATCCGGCGACTGCACCCGGCTAAACCAGGGGTTCATTTCTATACAACCGAGGGAAGCCATCCAAAGCAAAGTCGCTTCGTCATGCCCGACCAAATAATCCTTATCCTCGCCATCGCTGGTGGTGTAGGGGAATGTTTTCACCCAATCGGGCGATTTTCCCTTTACATCCTTTTGGTAAAAACTCGGCCCATGTATGCCACCCGGGAAACGGTTAAGCGATTGCGGCCTATCTTTCAGGTAAGGCAAAATATATTCGGCAACCTGGTAGTAGTAATTGAACATGTCCCGCTTGGTGATTCCGTCCTCGGGCCAGTAACCTTTGCTCAGGTTGGTGAACTTCAGGTCGTGCCCGCAAATTTTCTTTACCTGTGTTTCTTCCTTGGGGTTTAGCAGGGTGCGTTTGGCAGATTCCTTTGGCGCTTTTACAAGTTCGTTCTTTGCCTTTTTCGCTGTTTGTTTTGGGGATGCTTCCTCTTCTACCACCTCATCGGTATGTGCTTCGGTCTCCCTTACCACCTCCTTTGCTTTTTTATCGTCGCGCATGCCCTGGAACGAGGGGTGCCGGAAAACACCATCGCTGGTAACTTCAGCAAAACTTACTTCGCAAACCAGTTCGGGTTTTAACCAGGTGGCTTTTGCCTTTGGCGGGTTAGGACGGAACCGGGATGGCTTATTCACATCCGGTTCGCTCTCAAAAGGTGTTTTATCGGTTATAAGTGGTTTAAATGCCGCCATCATTTCTTTTTGCAGCTTATCAGAAAAGCCGGTACCTACTTTGCCTACGTATTGAAACCGGCCGTCTTCGTAAACACCCAGTAACAGCGAGCTGAACTGCTTGGCTGTGCCCTCGTTTTTGGTGAAGCCGCCTATCACAACCTCCTGCCGCTTATTTATTTTTATCTTCAACCAATCCTTCGACCGGTTATCCGCAAGGTAAGGGCTGTTTGCCTTTTTTGCCATTATCCCCTCCAACCCTGCTTTTTCGGCGGCGGCAAAAAACTCCAGCCCGTTAGCCGTAAATACCTGGCTTTGGCGGATGCGGTCATCATCCGTTGGCAGTACTTCTTTTAATATCGCCTGGCGCTGTGTAAGCGGCAAATCCATCAGGTTTTTACCCTCGTACCATAACAGGTCGAAAACGTAAAGCATCAGTTCGCCATCGGCCTCGCTGCGCCAGTTTTGCAGGGCGCCGAAGTTTGATACGCCATTATCGTTCGATACCAGGATCTCTCCGTCAATCACGGCGTTTATTTTCCAGCTTTCCAGCAGTTGGGTTATGGGGTAATATTTTTCGTTGAAGGATTTGTTGTTGCGCGATAGCAGCTGCACCTCGCCCTTGTTTATAAAGCCAAGGGTGCGGTAACCGTCCCATTTTATTTCGTAAACCCAGTCCGGGTCGTCAAAGGGTGCATCAACCAGGGTAGCCAGCATGGGTTTCATGCCGGTGGGTATCTTGCCCTTAGGCGCTTTTTTCAGCAGGGCCTCCACGTCTACCTCATCGGCGGGCTGCGTTTCCGCTACAGCATCTTCAAGCTTTTCTACCGGGAGTTTTTTTTTAAGCCCTTTCTTTGGCTTTTCTTCTTCTATATCTTCCTCGTGCCCGTGCTGCCAAACCTTATCGCCGGTTTTTTCCATGCTCTCAATGGTTTTGCCGGAGAGTACGGATTTATCTTTTTTAGTAATGTCTTTTTCAGAGGCGAAATCATCTTTGTGTTTTATCAGCAACCAGCCATTTTCGCCCATGCCGTGGGTTTTTACAAGGGCATACTCGCCTTCCAGTTTTTCGCCATGGAGCTTTATTTTTAGCGAGCCATCCTTAAGCTGCTTTAGCAGGTGTTTTTCCTGAGCTTTTTTACCTTTTATTTCTTCTATGGGTTCGTAGGTGCCTTCGTCCCATACAATTACGGTGCCGCCGCCGTACTCGCCTTTGGGTATTAGCCCTTCAAACAAGCGGTAGTCGTACGGGTGGTCCTCCACCATCATGGCCAGCCGCTTGTTTTTGGGGTCTGTTGAGGGGCCTTTGGGTACGGCCCAGCTTTTTAGTACACCTTCCATTTCCAGCCTGAAATCGTAATGCAGCCGCGACGCATCGTGCTTTTGTATCACAAAATGCAGTTTATCCTTATCCTTGCTTTTACCGGCCTTTGGTTCGGCTGTTTTGGTAAAATCCCGTTTCTCGGCATACTTTTCCAGGCTCATGGTGTTACTTGTTAAGGTATGTTTTAACTTTTTCTACCGATGTGCCTGCGGCTTTTACTGCTTCGCGCAATTCATCCCGGCTTATGCCAAGTGTTTCGCTCCAGTACTGCAGCTCGTAATCCTCGTTCACGTTTATCAGGTCCCTGTCAGGGGCGCCTACTTGCTGTTTGTTATCCATGGTTTTATGTATTTGGTTAATGAATTATTAACACCTTAGCAACCACATGGTTTGAAAGAAATTTAATTAGCAGGAAAATTGCCGGGCGCGGGTATAGGTGTAAGGGGCAAGGTTGTCTGCTTTGCCTGCCTAGCGCCACCTAAAAACATTTTACAGGCGGACGAATCTATGCTTGCTTTAACAACCGGTAGACTCCAATTTATTAAATGATGGCTGCCGGCGCAAAAGTTTTTGAAGAATTTAGCGGCAAAAAAAAACGCCGTAAAAAATTACGGCGTTGAAATACTATAAGGGGGTTATTAGGGACGGCCTAAATAAAGCTAAGCCCGCAAGCTATAAATACATTGCATAACAGGGCAATAGAGCAAATATTAACGTTGCGGCGGGTGCTAACATGTGCCATTTGTACGTTTACTTTTTTAAACCATTTGTTGTTTAACAAAATAAAATGATTGGCTATAAGGAAAAGGACAGCACCTGAAACAATAGCTACGCATACGCCCATCCCAAGTGTCACTAAATGCCCTTTTATCATCAGTTTTGTTAACAACATGGCGTTGGTAAGCAATACCACCAGCAAAAAGCTCACGTTGAACATCGATTTAAATTGGGGTAAGCTTTTACCCTGCCCGAAGTTTTTAAAGTTCCACCTGTAAAACGATACATAAATGGATTGATAGGCTTTTTGCATAATGTGTGGTGTTTAAGTGTTAATAGATAAGTACCGCTTATTAGACTGTACCTTTTATTAAATAGTTTAACGTGTTACTGTTTGTTTTGTTACGCAAAGTAAAATTAAATTTTGAGAAAGGCAACTTTTTCCATATTATAATTTTATTATTAGCTTTATTAAAACAGTAGACATTCGATTTATGGATCAGGTAACAATCAAAAACATTTTTCCGCGATATAAATGGACTCTGGTTTTTTTACTGGGCTTATCTCACGCGAACATACTGGCGCAAGAAAACACCACCGTAAGCACCGATTCTTCCGTTATCGAAACCAGTTATCACGAAGCCTATAATTATATCCTTATACTAAACAACCTTAAAAAGAGCACTAAAAGCTATTACAAAGAGCTTTATTTCGACAGCAGAAAACTTAAAGAAACTGGCACTTTTTTAGATGGTGAGTATTATAACATCCGTAAAGAATATTGGCCAAGCGGAAAACCTAAATCTATAATCGATTACACCAAGGGCAAAATTCTCTACTACGATAAAAGAGCTTATCCTTATTTTGGATATCAAAACCAAATAAAATTCAAAGCAGATAGTATTCTTAAAAGAATTTACAGTGAAGACTTTTTTCGGGAACATTTAGTCTGGGATATTGGGCATTCAACCATATATAGCGACATGTATCCTGGCGATTGGATAGAAAAGTTACCTCATAAACCAAGCAGGTTTTTACTGCGTTACCTCGTTATTTACAATAACGCACGTTATCCGGAAATGATATCATTTGAATTGAATTCAGATGGTCAGTTAATAAACAAAGAAAGTGCTATAGGAATTGAAAGTCCGCCGCCAAATTATCCACGAAATTTTAAATTAACCCCTGAAAAAGCTCTGCTTCTCGCAAAACAAAGGGGGCTCGCCGAAACCCCATTAAATAAAGGCTACTCAATTTTAGTTAGGGAGATTCAACAACCGGCGCAAAAAGGGCATTTCAATATTTATGTAACTATCAAAACGGGTTCCATTAAAGATATAAATCCAAAGGGGCGCTCAACCCAAATAGACAAATTTGATGTATATGTATTTAATCCATGGACTGGCGATTTCATTGAAAAGAAAAAAATGAAAAACATAAAAGGTTGGGAACAAATGAGCGGGAGCAGCACCGGTTTAATATCTGATAACTAACGAAAAACGCGGAGTGCCTTCCGACATTCCGCGTTTCGTAAAGATGTAGTTTCTTGTCTACTTACTTGCCAGCTCCGCCGGTACTGGTTTTTGCAATAAATATTGATAGATAAACCTATTGGTTTCCATAGCCTGATGATCTGCTTTGCTTTTGTCGCGGAAGCCGTGGCGTTGGCCAGGGTATAGCATAAACTCAAAATGCTTGCCTTCGTCCTGTAGCTTGCTTATCAGTTGGATACTGTTTTGGGCATGCACGTTATCGTCCATAGTGCCATGTACAATACGTAAAACACCCTTCAGCTTATCGGTATAAGTTAAAACCGAGCTGCGTTTATACCCATCGGGATTGTTTTTTGGGGTTCCCATAAAGCGTTCGGTATAGTGCGTATCATACAGGCTCCAGTCCATTACACCGAAGTTGGCAATGCCATGGGTGAAGTAATCGGCGCCGTAGGTAAGGGCATAAGCGGTAATATAGCCGCCGTAGCTGCCGCCGGTAATGCAAATTTTGGTAGGGTCTACATAGCTAAGAGTATGCAGGTATTTTACCATGTCGGTATAATCGGCCATTTCCCATTTGCCCAGATCCTTATACATATAGTTTTGCCCTTTCTTTCCAAAATGGCCCGATCCGCGGTGGTCCATGGCAACCTGTATCATACCCTCTTTGGCCCACCATTGCGCCATGCCGCTAAAGCGCCAGGTATCCATTACCGTACCCGCGTTTGGCCCGCCGTATATGCTGATCATCACAGGGTATTTTTTGTTAGGATCGTAGTTGAGCGGCAACATAACGGTCATCGGCAAATCGAAACCATCGGCAGTTTTTACGCGGATAAGCTGGGTGGTGGCCAGTTCATAATCGCCGTATTCGTCGCCTTTGCTGTTGGCAATCTCTTTTACCAGTTTGCCCTTATTATCGTATACGCCAATTTTTGTTGGTGTGGCTACGTTAGAGTAGGTATCGGTAAAATAGGTGCCCTGCGGCGACATAGCAACCGTGTGGTTAAACTCGCCGGCGGTTAAGCGTGTTAAACCCTTGCCGTTAAAATTGGTTTTGTAAAGGTCTACCCTTGCGCTGTTCTCTTTGCGGGCGGTAAAGTAAACCTGTTTGTTTCTCTCGTCGATGTATTTAATATCGGTAACGGTATAATCGCCGGTGGTTATATGCGATTTAAGCTTCCCATCCATCCCGTACCAATAAATATGCATCCAGCCGCTTTTATCGCTCATCACTATAAAGCCCTGATTGTTTTTTAGGAAGTTTATATCCTTAAACCAGCTGATCCAGGTTTTTTGCTTCTCGTCGTAAATCTCCTTTTTTACGCCGGTGGCGGGCGCAACCGCATACAGTTTAATATTATTTTGGTCGCGGTTCATCCATTGCATCCAAAGCTCGGTACCATCGGGCGACCAGATAGGCGTGCCAAGATAAGTATCATCGTTCTCGTTAAAATCTGCCCAGGTTATTTTGTTATTCGGCACGTTGTAAAACGCCAGCTTCACTTTGGGGTTAGGGTCGCCCGGCTCGGGGTAGCGGGTAAGCTCGGTAAAGCCATGCTGCCCTTCGGAATTGTACAGCGGGAACATCGGCACCTGCGTATCGTCAAAATGCATCCAGGCAAGCGTTTTGCTATCCGGCGACCACCAAAACGCTTTGTATCGCGATGCCCGGCCCAGAATCTCTTCGTAATAAACCCATGACGCATAGCCGTTGTAAATAACATCGGTACCATCATTGGTAATTTTTGATTGCTTGCCGCTGGCGATATCTAAAATGTACAGGTTGCCACCGAAGGTATAAGCCACCTTGCTGTTATCGGGCGATAGGGTTGGGTTTTGCTCCTCATCGGCTGTTTTGGTGAGGCGGGTTTCGGTACCGTCTACCTGTTTCAGGTAAACATCCTTATCCCGTACGCTTATCGTCATGCTGGTAACGGGCGGGGTGTAGGGCGTTTCGGTACCGGTAAGTACATCCACCGAAGTGCTTTTGCTGTCGCCGTTGCCTCCACCTCTGCGCCCGGCGGCAGCGGCTTTTATATAGTGGCTATCGTCGGCCCAGCCGCTTATGGTTGGCAGGGTAGTAATAACCTTATTAGGCTCGCTTTTAAGCATTTGCCCGGTAGTAAGCTGCTTTTTTTGCGCCTGGGCGGATAATGCCGAAATAGCCAGCGCAACCAACAGCGCCCGGCGGAAGGGGATAGGTAACATCATGATAGTAAAAAGTTTAAAGGCTAAAGTTTGTAAAATTCGGTCGTAAAGCCGTTATGTGTAGTAGGAATTTTACGAAGAGGGGCACTTGCAGCCGTGGCTTCCAAACCAAAAAGCACAAAAGGGAATTTTGTGCTTTTTGTTATTGCTATTGTAGCGATGGGCTATGGCAGGTGGCTTTTCATTTCTTTTTCTTTATCCTTCATCTCTTGCTTCAGCCGTTTCTTCTCT